>NZ_JBIAFE010000014.1:0-204859 GCF_042869115.1 Micromonospora sp. NPDC007230
GCACCGCACAATCCGAGCGCAGGTCGAACACACCCTGGCCAGGATGAAGAACTGGAAGATCCTGCGCGATTACCGCCGCGCCGCCCGCACATTGACCGATGCCGCTTCCGGCATCGCCAACCTGCACAACATCGCCCTGACCTGGTGACAACCAACCCGCCTACGGGCAACGCCTCGACCCACTTACGAGACAGCCCTTAGGGCCAGTTCCGGACGATCTACTTCCGGTTCATCTCGTAATTTCCTAGCCTGCTCGTGTGCCGACCGATCCCAGCCCCACGGCAAGAGCACTACGTGCCCTCGAGATCCTCCAGACCCGCCCCAGCACGACCGCCGACCAACTCGCCGAGAGACTGGGTGTCACGGAGCGGGCCGCGCGCCGGTACGTCGGGATCCTCCGGGAGGCGGGCATCCCCGTCGAGTCGGCCCGGGGCCCTCACGGCGGGTACCGGCTCCGAGGCGGGACGAGGCTGCCCCCGGTGGTCTTCACGCAGGCCGAGGCGCTTGGTCTGGTCATGGCGGTGCTCGACGGCCAGCCGGCCGCCGCCGACGTCGACGACCTCGTAGGTGCTGCCCTCGGCAAGGTCATCCAGGCCCTGCCCGAGAGCGTCGGCCGGCAAGCGGCCGCGCTGCGGCAGCATGCGTCGGCCGCGCCCGACCGGTACTCGGCCCGTCCAGATCCCGCCACCACCAGCGCACTCGTCGCTGCCGTCGCGGCCCGACGCCGCGTGCTGGTCACGTATCGGAGCGAGACCGGCAACCAGTGGGACGCCGAGGTGGACCCCTGGGCGGTCGTCGTCCGCCACGGGCGCTGGTACCTCCTGTGTCATTCCCATCGGGTGGACGCGATCCGCACCTACCGCGTCGACCGGGTCCGCGCGGTCCAGCAGACCACGCGCGAGTTCGAGCCGCCCGACGACCTCGACCCGGTCGCCGCGCTGGAGGAGAACCTGGGCATGGGGTGGGAGTTCCCCACCCACGTGGTGTTCGACGCTCCGCTGGCTGAGGTGGCCCCGTGGATCCGGCCGCCCATGGGACGGCTTGAACCATCAGGAGACGGGTGCGTGCTCGTCGGCAGCACGAGCAATCCGGTGATGTATGCCCAGGAGTGGTTGGCGAGTGTGCCGTTCGCCTTCCGCGTCGTTGGCGGACAAGAGCTTTGTGCCGCGATCGCGATGCTCGCGACGCGTTTCGCTGCCGCCCTGGCGGACCGTACCTCGACAGCGATGTCGGAGGATACGACGACCACTGATCGATGAATCCAGTACCTGATCATCCGGCATTGGCATACGAACAGCCTCAGGCCACCACCGATACCGCCGAAGCGGTTGATGCTCGTCAATCAATAGCATCGAGTGCCATGAGGCTGAGAATCGCTCTTGCGTTGGCCGCACTCGCCACCCTGCTCTACACCGTCGGCGCACCATACGACCACGGCGGCTGACCCGGCTCGAGAACGAGACGTCGCCAGCATGACGTCCACCCGCACCACGTCGAAGATCACGCCCGAAGGGCCGACCGACAGCGCCGTCCGGGGAACGATCAGCGGTCAGCGGCGCCAGGGCCGACCGCGGACGGTCGGCCCTGGCGCGGCGGTGCCGGCGGAGTGGGCATCAAGGCTTCAGCCGCCGGCTCGTCGTGTTCAGGCGGTGGGTTCGTCGTCGGCGTCGCTCGGCGTCAAGGCGACGCCCGCCGGCGGGTTGTAGACCCAGCAGGTGCTGTGGTGGGACTCGAACCGCCGCTGGAACGGCGTGGCGAGCGGGTGGTTACGCAGCGCCAGGATGTTCTCGTCGTTCTGCCGCAACGCCCGGTACGTCAGGTTGTGGCTACCCAGGTAGAGCGTCGACTGGGCACCCTGACGGATGATCATGAACTTCTCGTGCATCGGGATGCCCTGCTGTTCGCCCTTCTCGTTCTCCGTGTAGCCGCAGAGGTGGACGGGCATGGCCCTGGCGAGGTCCACCAACGCGGCCATGGGTTTGCCCTTGTCGTGCGGGGCGCCGGACTTGGCGCCGGTGACGATCCGGACCTGGCACCCGCGCTTACGTGCGGCGATGAGTTCGTTCACCACGGCCCGGCGCTGGATCCGGAAGTTCGCCAGGTCGACCTTCGTCGAACTGGAGCAGCTGAGGCCCTTGAGAATGCGTACGACCGGGTCGTTGCTCCCGCTGCGCGCGGTGCTGCCGGCGGCCTCCCGGCGCGGGAAGGTGTAGAGGCGGTGTGCGCCGGCGGCGTAGGTCCGGCCCGCGTTGTCGTCGCTCGCCCCTGACCTGCCGTGCGCCATCAGGTCGTTGAAGTACCGCAGGTAGTCCGCGTACAGGCCGGCGTGGCTGATGGTGATGGCATCCTCGTACGCCGCGTAGTAGTCGAGGTTGGCCGACGAGACGTAGAGGACGTTCCTCGCCGTTCCACCTCCCGCCACCCGCACGCTGGAGATCGTCATGAACTTGTCGTGCAGCAGCGGCGGGTTGTTCAACGGGGACCCCGTACGGTTGGTCATGCAGCCGCGGGTCGACTGCTTGTCGGGGCGCCTCGTGCCACACTCCACGACCGTTATCGACGGGGTCGCCTTGAGGGCCTGGTAGAAGGCGTCCCCGGCCCAGACCTGGCTGCCGTTGATGACGATGCGTACCCGCACCCCACGCGCTGCGGCGGCCTTGAGCGCGTCGAGGACCTCCTGACGGTTGAAGAAGTAGAGGGTGAGCGAGAGGGTCGCCCCGGTCGGCGTCGCGTTGATGAGCCGGGCCACGTGGGCGCCGACCCCCTTGTGCATGTCGGGGAATTCCTGCTTGCTGTTGAACCAGGCGTAGTTGTAGACCTCGCCGGCGGCGATGGGGACCACCGCCGCCGCGGCGGGAGCGGCCGCCTCGGCGGCGGTCCCCGCCGCGACCGGGGCCGCCGGCAGCGAGACCGCCGTCAGCACGGCGGCGGCCATGGCGAGGCCGCGCAGATAGGGTTTTCTGGTCATGCGGCACTCAACTCCCTCGTCCGGGCCATGCACGATGTCGATTGCACGGTGATCAGTCCTTCCCCGTGATCCAGGGGTCGCGGCGGGCATCACCTGCCACCGGGACCCGGTCACTTCGCCGCCGGCAACGGCCGTTGACATTGACTGACTTCGAATGTGCCGGCGGGTGGTGGAAGCACTGTGGAAGGAGCGTGAAAACGTGCGGGAGTCGCCGGCACGATCGGTGATCCGCGCGGCGGCACCGGAGGCCTCGGCGGGAGTGGCGAGCCGTAACGCCGCCGGCAACTCCGGTCGATTCGTCAGCGTGTCTCCTCGATCACCTGCTCGGCAGCGCGGCGTACGTCGTCCAGCAGGATCTGCATGTCGCGGCGGGTGGTGCGGTAGTTGAGCACGCAGCCGCGCAGCGCGAAGCGGCCGTTGATGGTCGCGTTGGACAGGTACGAACTGCCGGCCTGCTGCAGCGCCACCATGATCCGTTCGTTGAGCCGGTCGAGTTCCTCCTCGTCGGCCTCGGACCGTGGGCCGGCAGGTGCGGTGCGCGGCAGGTAGCGGAAGCAGAAGATGGAGAGCTCGACCGGGGCGAGCAGCTCGAAGTCGGCGCTGGCGTCGACAAGGTCGGCCAGGTGGCGGGCGCAGTCGAGGTTGCCCTCGATCGCGTCGCCAACAGCTCGCGAACCGGCGTGCGCCAGCGCCATCCAGACCTTGAGGGCTCGGAAGCGCCGGGACAGGTCCGGACCGTAGTCCCAGAAGGCGAAGGACTCGGCCGGCTCGGTCTGCATGACCCGGATGAAGTCGGCGTCCACGCTGAAGGCGCGCCGCGCCGCCTCGGGGTCGCGGTAGATGAGGCAGCCGCAGTCCGCGGGCAGGTAGAGCCACTTGTGCGGGTCAAGGGCGATCGAGTCGGCCTCCGACATGCCGTCGAAGAGCGGGCGGGCCGAGGGAGCGAGCCGCGCGAAGCCGCCATAGCACGCGTCGACGTGCATCCACAGCCCGTACCGCCGGACGACCGCCGCGATCTCGGCGAGCGGGTCGACCGCGCCGGTGACGACGGTGCCGGCGTTCGCCACCACGCAGAGCGGCTCCGCCCCGGCGGCCCGGTCCTCCTCGATGGCGCGGACCAGGGCGTCGACGTCCATCCGGAAACGGGCGTCCACCGGGATCTCGCGGACGTTCGCGCGGCCGATGCCGAGCAGCGCGGCGGCCTTGTGGATCGAGTGGTGGGTCTGGGTGGAGGTGTAGACGCGCAGCGGCGCGGGGTGGGCGGCCGCGCCGTGGGTGGCGACCGCGTCGCCGCAGTGGCGGTGTCGGGCGGCGGCGAGCGCGGTGAAGTTGGCCATCGAGCCGCCGCTCATGAACAGGCCTCCGGCGCCCGGGTCGCAGCCGAGAACCTCCTTGATCCAGTCGATGGCCACGTGCTCCAGTTCGGTGGGAGCCGGGGCGGACCGCCACGCGGTGAGGTTCGGGTTCAGCGCCGACGCGAGGAGGTCGGCCACCGCGGCGACCGCGGTGCCCGGTGCCGAGACGTACCCGAAAAAGCGGGGATGCCCGTTGTGCCGGCTGCCGGGAACGACCACCTCACGGAAGACGGTGAGCAGGTCGGTGAAGTCCCGACCCTCGACGGGCAGCGGCTCGGCGAGCAGCTCCCTCAGCGCGGCGGCGGAGGTGCGCGGGGCGATGGGCAGGTCCCGGATCGAGTCGTGGTGGGCGGCGATCCACTCGACGGCGCGCTCACCCATGTCCCGGATCTGCTCCGCCGAGGGGTCCAGGGCGGAGTCGACGCCGCGCCTGTCCGGTGAGATCGAAGTCATGGGCTGGAGAATAGTTCGAATCACCTCCTGGCGGTCGCCCACGCCGGAGCGCGAGAGGTCTGACCGCGCGGCACCCGTGGCGCCGACGGAAGTCGCGTCAGCGCAGCCGCCGGGCGGTGAACGTGGTTGGCGACTCGGCGATCGCGTCCTGGGCCGCGATCAGCTGGAGCTCCCGGGTGCCCGCCGCGAGGGTCGCCTCGAGTACGGCGAAGACGGAGGCGATGGTGCGTTCCAGTGCCGTCGCGGGCGAGCCGGTCGTCCACAGATGCGCCAGATACAGCGCCGCGGTGACGTCGCCGCCGCCGTTCGGGTTGATCGGCAGCAGCGGCGTGGTCACCGCCCAGGCGCCCTCGTCGGAGACGGCCACCACCTCCAGCGACCCCGCCGGCACGTCGCCGTGGAGCACGCTGGTGACCAGGACGTGCCGTGGCCCCGTCTCGCGGACCACGTCGACCGCCGCCAGCAACTCGGTGAGCGAGTTCGTCCTAAGGCTGGCGAGGAAGTCCAGCTCGAACTGGTTCGGGGTGATGATGTCCGCGCGCGGGACGACCACGTCCCGCAGGTACTCGGGGATGCCCGGCCGGACGAACAGACCGCGGCCGACGTCGCCCATCACCGGGTCGCAGCAGTACACCGCGTCCGAGTTGGCCGCCTTGACCCGGTCCACCGCGTCGAGGATCACCGCGCCCATCGCCGGGTCGCCTTGGTAGCCCGACAGCACCGCGTCGGCGCTGCCGAGGACCCCGCGATCGGCGATGCCCGCGATCACCTCGGCCACGTCGACCGGCGCGAGCAGCGGCCCGCGCCACGCGCCGTACCCGGTGTGGTTGGAGAAGTGGACGGTCAGTACCGGCCAGACCTCGTGCCCGAGCCGCTGAAGGGGGAAGACGGCCGCCGAGTTGCCGACGTGGCCGTAGGCGACCGACGACTGGATGGAGAGGATCTTCACCTGCTCATCATGGCGGTTCCCGCCGGTCGGCTACGCGCTACCCGGGCTTTCTGTCGGCTGACCCACTCCGGGCCACCGACAGACCGCGCCCGTGCGTGACGTCTCCGAGGCCGAGCAGGTCGGCGAAGGTCTCCGACCCGGACGCCGTGCGGGCCGCCATCCGCCCCGGCGGAGCCGGGCTGCCGGACAACACCTCCCTCGCCACGATCGTGGGCCGGATCAGCGCCGACGCCGACGCGCGCGCGGACCGGGTGGCCAGCACGCGCATCGGCATCGACGAAGACCATAGGGGCGGGTCAGCGCGGCGGAGCGGCTCGCCGATCAACTCCTCGCCGGCGACTGATCACTTGCCCGGCTTGTAGCTCCGCTCGACATGCCCCTTGAGCTCCTCGGGATAGAAGTAGACGGGCCGGAGGTCGCCACTCGCGTACCGTTCGGCCTGGTCGTTGAAGTGCGGCGAGTCGGGATGCCCGCTCGCGCCCCCCGCCGTCACCGCCCAGGCGCGAAGCCGCGGCCCGAACTCCACGACCGCGACGAAGCTGTTGCCGCTGGTGCCGTAGTAGCGCTTCGTGCCCGGGTAGCGCCGCGCCCCGAACGAGGCGAGGGAGCCCCACTGCGCGGAGGTGAAGGGCACCGGGCTGCTCGGCTTGGCGTCGTCGAACGTCTGGACGATCGCCCCGTCGTTGCGCTGGAACCGGTTGATCTCGCCCCAGGGCACCTGCCAGTTGCCGAAATCCTGGGTCAGCCGCTCCACCGCCGCCTCGAGCGCCGTGAGCCGCTGCGCATCGGTGGCACGCTCGGCGAGGTAGTCCCACATCGACATACCGGCATCTCGCGCTGCCTGGGCCAGGGGCGCCCAGAGCGCCTCTGCCCAGAACACGGCCAACGACGTCGCGGTTGACTGCGCACCCCAGCGGTAGTCCCAGCCGCGCAGCAGGCCGATCGGCCCGGCGAGCTTCGCCTTCTGCTGGTCACCCTCGGGCAGCTTGTCCCACGCCGCGGCGAGCCCGGGCACCAGCCGGGCGAACGCGGTGAGGTACGTATCGAAGGCGGCTGCGATCAGCGTCTGCAGGGTGAAGTCCCGCCGCGCAGTCAGCACCCGGATGGCCTGCGGGCCACGGGGGTTCTCGCCGGCCTGGTCGAAGTAGCGTGGATAGTCGGCGGCGTTGGGGCTGTCCGCGCCGGCCGCGGTCCAGGGCCAGTTGTTCGTGTTGAACGCCCAGCCATTCTCCGGATTCACCGCCTGTGGCAGGCTGCCGAGGCTGTGCAGCCCGCGCCAGTCGGTTGCCGGATCGCTGCCGTCGACGGGCTTGCGGTAGTCGAAGCGATCGTCTCGCACCGGCATGAACTGCGGCACCAGGAAGGCGATCTCGCCCGTCGAGTCCGCGAAGAGCGTGTTGTTCGAGCTGTTGGCCTTGAGGCCCGCCACCTGGATGAAGTCCTCGTAATCCCGCGTCTTGGTGCGCAGGAAGCTCTGTTGCAGCGCCTCGACGGGCTTGTTCATCAGCGCGAACGCGATCCACTTGCCGTCCGCCTCGCGCACGATCGGGCCGTGGTGGGTGGCGAAGGTGGTGAAGCTGCGCTGCGCCCGCCCGCCCGCCGTGGTGCGGTACGACAACGTGATGTTCTTCGTCGTCACCGGCCGCAGCTCGTTGCCGTAGCGGTAGGAGCGGCTGCCGTCCGCTCCGGTCACGATCGTCTCGGCGAACTCATCGACGTTGTCGACGCCGCTCGACGTGTGCATCCAGCCCGTGTTCGCGTTGAAGCCCTGGTAGATGAAGAACTGCCCCCAGGTGGCGGCGCCGTAGACATTGAGCCCGTCGCCGCTCGTCACATGTTGCTCGGAGCGGAAGAAGAAGCTGGTGTGCGGGTTGATCAGCAGCAGCGCATGGCCGTCTCGGGTGTGGCTCGGCGCGATCGCCATGCCGTTCGAGCCGCTGGGTTCGCGGAACAACAGCCCCCGCTCCTCATCGGTCATCGGCACCGCGCGCCTGCCATAGAAGGCTTCCAGCTGGGTGAGTGGCACCCGCTCGATGTCGCCGCCGATGCTGCCTTCGGAGAAGCTCAGCGGCATCCACGGCTCGAACCGGTTGATCACGCGTGGCTGCACCTCGGGGTGGGTCGCGAGGTAGTAGTTCAGGCCGTCCGCCCAGGCCTGCATCAGCTCGCGTAACCAGGCCGGGCTCTTCGCGTAGTCCCCCTTCAGCACCTCGGGGTCGATGAACAGCCGCTGGCGCAGGTCCTGCCAGATCGCGCTCTCGCCCTCGGCCTCGGCGAGGCGGCCGAGGCTCACCAGGTAGTTGCGTTCGATCCGGTTGAAGTCGTCCTCGGCCTGGGCGTACATCATCCCGAACACGGCATCGGCGTCGGTCTTGCCCACCACGTGCGGGACGCCCCAGTCGTCACGGATGATCGTCACGTGCGCAGCCTGCCTACGCCAGCGGGCGAGGTCGGGCGCGTGCTGCGCGGGGGCGGCGGACGCGCCGGATGGCAGCCCCGCCGCGACGGCCGCGGCTCCCGCGGCCAGCCCGGCAGCCCCGCCCAGGATGCGACGTCGGCTCAGCCCTTCGTTCTGCGCGTGGTTCATGAATGGGTCCACCTTTCTGGGCAGCAGCCGCCGTTCGGCCAGGCAAGGACAGCGGTCATCGCCGCCTCCTGACCGCTTGGGGATCAACCTGGCCCAACCTGCGTACCACTCGCTCGGGCGGCATGGCAATAGAGATCAAAAGCTATTTGACCTGCGAGACATGCTCGTGACAATCGAGATCCGTCGTGAGTGGAGTCGCGGTCGATCGCGAGTGGACTCGCGACGGGTGCGGCCCTCAGGACAGCCGCTGCGCCCGGTGCAGGATCCGCTGCAGGATCACCACCAGAGCGAGGAACGCGCCGCTGACGACTTGCTGGAACGACGAGGTGAGCACGCCGATCTGATTGATCAGGCTCTGGATCACGCCGAGCAGCAGCACCCCGGCCATCGTCCCGGTGAGCCCGCCGGCGCCACCGGTGAGCAGCGTGCCACCGATCACCACGGCGGCGATGACGTCGAGTTCCATGCCGGCGCCGAGGATGGTGACGCCGGAGGACAGGCGGGCGGCGTTGAGGGCGCCCGCCAACCCGGCCAGCAGTCCGGAGATGAGATAGACGAGGACCTTGACCCGGGCGACCGGCACGCCCATGAGCACCGCGGCCTCCTCGCTGCCGCCGATCGCATACACCTTCTGCCCGAAGCCGGTGCGCTGCAGCAGCACGCCGCCGAGCAGGACCAGAACCAGCGTGATCCAGACCGGCGCGGTGAGGCCGAGGACGGACGCCTGGCCCAGCGCGCTGAAAGCGTCGTTCCGCACCAGGTAGGTGTTCGCCCCCTCGTCGGAGACCGCGAGCATGAGGCCACGCATGCCGAGCAGGCCCGCCAGGGTCACGATGAACGGCGCCATGCCGGTGCGCGCCACGATCAGCCCTTGCACCAGCCCGATCGCGCCACACACCGCGAGCGGCAGCAGCAACGCGACGAGCAGCCCGTACCGGGAGCCGTAGGCGGCCAGCACCCCGGCGAGCACGAAGGACGAGCCGACGGAGAGGTCGATGCCGCCGCTGATGATGACGAAGGTCATCCCGATCGCGACGATCGCCAGGAACGACGACGACACCACGATGTTCGCGGCGTTCTGTGGGGTGGCGAACGAGTCGAAGGCGACGGCCCCGACCACGACGGTGACCGCCAGCACCATGAGCGCGCCGTGATGCTGGAGGAGGTGACCGACCCGTTCCCGGCGCAGTGGGCCCGGCCGGCGCCGAGCCTCGGCGCCGGCGTCCGCGTCGGCGATGGTGGTGGTCATGCGCGCCTCCCTCGGGCGGCGTAGACGGCGGCCAGGATGATGACCGCCTGGACCATCTGGGTCCAGGATTGCGGCAGGTTGTGCTTGATGAGCGTGGCCTGGAGGAGCTGGATGAGCAGGGCGCCCAGCACGGTGCCGAGCACCCGGACCCGGCCGCCGGTGAGCGGGGTCCCGCCGACGACCACGGCGGTGATCGCGGACAGTTCCATGAGCAGGCCCAGCGAGGTGGGGTCGCTGGCTTGCAGCCGGGACGTGGCCAGCACCCCGGCCACCGCGGCGAGCAGGCCGGAGATGAGGTAGACGGTGACCAGGACGCGTCGTACCGGCAGGCCGGACAGCCGGCTCGCGGCCCGGTTGCCACCCACGGCGACCAGCTGGCGGCCGAAGGTGGTGCGCTTGACCAGGAACGCGACCAGCACGGTGAGCGCCGCCGCGATGATGACCACCAGCGGCAGGCCGAGCACGGACCGGCTGCCGAGGGTGATCAGCGTGGGGTTGCGGAACTCGGTGAGCTGCGGCACCAGCACGTTCGCCAGGCCGCGTACGCCCACCAGCAGTGCCAGCGTCGCCACGATGGGCTGCACCCCCACGTACGCCACCAGCGCGCCGCCGCCGGCGCCGACGGCGGCGCCGCCGATCAGGGCCGCGACGATCGCGACCGGAGCGCCGTACCCGAGGTAGAGCACCACCACCGCCGAGGCGAGCGCCATCACCGAACCTACGGACAGGTCGATACCCTCGGTGCCGATCACCAGCGCCATCCCGAGCGAGGTGATCACGACGGGCGCCACCTGGATCAGCTGGGTCCGGAAGTTCGCCACCTCGAGGAAGTGCGGCGTGAACACCACGTTGAAGAGCAGGAGCGCGAGCACCGACACGTAGACGCCGTACTCCTGCAGCCACGCGAGCAGGCGTACCCGCCCGCCCCAGGCGCGCGGCGCGACCGCGAGGTCAGCCATCGGTCTCTCCTGTCGCGGCAATCGTTGCCATGATCGCTTCTTCCGTAACCTGGTCCCCGCTCAGCTCGCCCGCGACCGCGCCGTCGCGCAGGACCACGACCCGGGCCGCCCCCTCGACGAGTTCCTCCAGGTCGGAGGAGATCAGCAGCACCCCGAGCCCCTCGGCCGCCAACTCGTCGATGAGTGCCTGCACCTCGGCCTTGGCCCCGACGTCGATGCCCCGGGTCGGCTCGTCGAGCAGCAGCACCTTCGCGCCGGTCGCCAGCGAGCGGGCCAGCAGGACCTTCTGCTGGTTGCCGCCGGACAGCTCGGCGACCTTCTGGTCGGGGGAGGCGGCCTTGATGCGGAGCCGCCGCATGAAGCTGTCGACGACCCGGTCAACCCGGGCGTCGGACACCACTCCGGACCGGGACAGCTGGGGCAGGGCGGCCAGCGCGATGTTGTCCTTTACCGACAGGGTCGGCACGATGCCCTCGGCCTTGCGGTCCTCGGGGACGAGGCTGACGCCGGCCCGGATCGCGGCCGCCGGAGAACCTCGGCGCACCTCCTGCCCAGCTACCAGCACCGTGCCACCGTCGAGCGGAAGGGCACCCGCGATCGCCTTGGCCGTCTCGCTGCGCCCGGCGCCCAGCAGCCCGCCCAGGCCCACCACCTCGCCGGGGCGGACCTGCACGGACACGTCACGCAGGGCAGGCCGGCGGGACAGCGATCGGGCCTCCACCAGCGGCCCGCTGGCCGCGGCGGTGTGCTCGCCGGAGAACTTCGTCGCCCCCTCCCGCCGGATCTCGGCGGGGTCGCGGCCGAGCATCAGCGCGACGAGATCCACCCGCGGCAACTCGTCGAGCGGTCCGGCGTGCGCCACCCTGCCGTCGCGCAGCACGGTGACCCGGTCGCAGATCCGGTACAGCTCGTCGAGGCGGTGGCTCACGTAGATCAGCGAGATGCCCTGCGCCCGCAGGTCGGCGATGACGCCGAAGAGGGTGTCCACCTCCCGCGGTTCCAGGGCCGAGGTTGGTTCGTCCATGATCACCACGCGGGCGTCGATGGAGACCGCGCGGGCGAGCGCCACCATCTGCTGCGTGCCCATGCCGAGCGAGCGCAGCGGCCGGCGCACGTCGATGCGGATGCCGTACCGGGTCATCACGCGCTCGGCCTCGGCGTACAGCTGCGACATGTCGATGACCCCGAGCCGGCTGCGCGGTTCCCGCCCGAGCAGCAGGTTGTGCGCGAGGCTCATCTGCGGGACAAGGTTGACCTCCTGGTAGATGGTCGAGATCCCGGCCTGTTGGGCGGCGAGGGGGTGGTCGAAGGTGACCGGCTCGCCGCGCAGCAGGAGCGTCCCCCGGTCCGGCCGGTACACGCCGGTGAGGACCTTGATGAGAGTCGACTTGCCGGCGCCGTTCTCGCCGACGAGGGCATGTACCTGCCCCGCAGCCAGCCGGAAGGACACGTCGTCGAGGGCGAGGACCCCGGGGAATCCCTTCGAGATTCCCCGGGCCTCCAGAACCGCGGTCGCCATCAGTACGCGTTTCCCAGGCTCTCCTTGGCATTCGCCGTCGTGTACTCCTGGTCGCTGATGATCACCGTGGCCGGGATCCCCTCCCCGTCCAGGAACTTCTGGGTGGTGGCGAAGGCGAGCGGCCCGAAGCGCGGGTTCGACTCGACGACCGCGGACAGCCAGCCGTCGACGATGCCCTGCACGGCGGCGCGCGTGCCGTCCACCGACACGATCTTGACCTGGCCGGGCGACTTCCCCGCGCCCTTGAGCGCCGTCACCGCCCCGAGCGCCATCTCGTCGTTCTCGGCGTAGATGCCCTTGGTGCCGGGGCGGGACTGGATCAGCTGCTCGGTGACCTGCTGGCCCTTCTCCCGGGTGAACTCGCCGGTCTGCTCGAACGAGATGGTGACGCCAGGTGCCTTCTCCTGGATCCGGTCCTTGAAGCCCTTGGTCCGGTCGGTGGTGACGTTGTTGCCGGGCGCGCCGAGCAGGATGGCGACCTCACCCTGGCCGCCGAGGGCCTGGATCATCTGGTCGGCCGCCCGCTCGCCCTGCTGATAGAAGTCCGACCCGATGAAGGTGAGGTAGTCGGTGCACGGCTGAGCGTTGATCTTGCGGTCGATGGTGATGATCGGGACCTTCTTCTCCGCCGCCTGCCTCAGCACCGGCTCCCAGCCGTCGGAGTTCAACGGCGCGATGACCAGCAGCTTGGCGCCCTGGGCGATGAGCTGCTGAACGTCCGAGATCTGCTTGGAGAACTGGGACTGCGCGTTGGTGACCCGCAGGTTGGCGATGCCGAGCTTGGCGGCCTCGTCCTTGATGGACCTGGTCTCGGCGATCCGGAACGGGTTGGCTTCCTTCTCCGACTGCGAGAAGCCGACCACGTCCTTCTTCAGGTCGAACTTCTGCCCGCCAAAGCTCTGCAAGGTGCAGGTCGGGCCGGCGGCGCCCTGGCTCTGCACGACCTGCTGACCTGCGCTGCCGGCCGGTGCGGGCGTATCGCCGCTGTCCTCGCCCTTGGCGCACGCCGCGGTGGCGAGCAGGGCGGCCAGCGCGACCGCCGCCAATCCGGATGTCCTGGACATGAGGGCTTCCTTTCCCGAGGCGGTTCTCACTCAGCGGGGATGGGGTCGGGGGCCGCCGCCGCGGTGGGCACCGCGGCGGCGACGGCGAGGAGGCGGATTCGCCTCACCGCAGGCCTCCGGAGGCGTACAGCTGACCGACCTCGGTGGCGGACAGCGCGCGGTCGTAGATCCGCACCTGGTCGATCGCGCCACGCCAGTAGTCGACCGGGCCGCCGTTGAACCTGGCCCGCCCGATGACGGTCGGTCCGCTGGACGCCTCGCCCAGGCAGGAGCTGGCCGTGCCAGCCTGCTGACCGTCGACGTAGAGCGTCAACGTGCCGACGGCGGCATCCCGCACGCCGACCAGGTGGTACCAGCGGCCGGTCTCGGGTGCGGCCGGGGCGAGCGCCCGGACCCCGGCGAAGCTGAACGCGAACCGGTTGTCCGCGCCCGAGTACTGCAGGAAGAAGGCGCTGTGGCTGCCGCCGTCCTGGCTGACCGCGGTGGCGAACCCGCCGCGGCTGTCCAGCTTGACCCACGCCGAGGCGGAGTAGTTGCCGGTGGTGTCGAGGATCGCGGCGCCCGTGTCGACGTACTGGTTCACGCCGTTGAGCTGCACCGCGGCGCCGGAGTGGCCGCTGGTCCAGGTCGCGCCGTTCACCAACGTCCCGTCGTGGTTGCCGGCCTTGTCGTCGGTCACCGTGCCGGCGCCCTCGTCCAGCGGCCACCAGCCCACCCCGGTCAGGCCGGGCGTGCCCGGCGGCAACTGCGGGGCGTTCGCGCCGGTGCCGTCGACCGAGCGGACGATGGCCCGGTTGACGTCCCGGACGCGGTCGAAGTCCATCTTCTGGATCTGGCGGTCATAGGTGTAGAAGCCGTTGACCTCGTGCTCCACGTCGGTGGTCTGGGTGTAGACGGCGCCGGAGAGCCCGCACCGGTTGGCCACGGTCAGCAGGTCACGTTGGTTCTCGACGTAGCGTCGGGTGAGCGTGGCGCTGTCCGGTGTCATCTCGTAGGCGTGGCCGTCGCCGAACCACATGTGGCCGTCGACCTTCAGGCCGAAGCCGCCGTGCTCGCCGTCCACGGCGACCCGGTCCCCGCCGGGCACCGGCGAGGCTGGTCCGACGTACTGGTGGAAGTCGACGATGTCGCCGCGCCCCGAATCACCCTTGGAGTCGCAGCAGTTCACGCCGCTGTGCGCGTTGACCATCCGGCTCGGGTCCTGGGCCCGCAGCTCGTCGGCGATCCGCCCGGTCGCCGAGCGGTCCCACTCGCCCCAGCCCTCGTTGAACGGTACCCAGACAGTGATCGAGGTCCAGCTCTGGTGCTCGGCGACGATCTCCTTCAGTTGCCGCTCGAACTCCTGCTGCGCGTCGACCGGCGGGATGCCCCCGGTACGCATGGCCGGCATGTCCTGCCACACCATGAGGCCCAGCCGGTCGGCCCAGTAGTACCAGCGGTCCGGCTCCACCTTGATGTGCTTGCGGATCGTGTTGAAGCCGAGCCGCTTGGTCTCGGCGATGTCGAAGCGCAGCGCCTCGTCCGTCGGCGCCGTGTAGATGCCGTCCGGCCAGAAGCCCTGGTCCAGGGTGGACATGTTGAACAGGATCTTGCCGTTGAGGGCCAGGTGAAGCTTGCCGTCGGCACCCTTGACCTTGGTCACCTCGCGCATGCCGAAGTAGGACTCGACCCGGTCGGCCTCCTTCCGGCCGTCCAGCACCCGCACCTGCAGGTCGTAGAGGTACGGCGAGTCGGGCGACCACAGCCGCGGGTTCGGCACCGGGACGCGCAGCTCGGCGCCGGCCGGCCCGGACGCGCGGCCGACGACCTTGTTGCCGGCGTAGGCGACGGCCTCGACCGTGCGGCCGCTGCCGCCGGCGACCTGCGCGGTGAGCCGGAGGCTGGCGTCGTCGACGTCCGGGGTCATCCGCAACCGCTCGACGTGGCTCGCCGACACCGGCTCCATCCACACGCTCTGCCAGATGCCGGACGACGAGGTGTAGAAGATGCCGCGGTCGGGCCGGTTGCGCTGCTTGCCGACCGGCTGCCAGGTCTGGTCGGTGCGGTCCTCGACGCCGACCACCAACTCCTGGGCTCCCCGGCCGTGCAGGGCGTCGGTGACGTCGACGCTGAAGCCGTCGTAGCCGCCGCGGTGGGTGGCGACCTTGACGCCGTTGACCCAGACCGTGGCGTCGTAGTCGACGGCGCCGAAGTTGAGCCGCAGCCGCTCGTCGCCGCCGATCCGCCAGTTCGCCGGCACGCCGAACGTGCGCCGGTACCACATCCGGTCCTCGTGCCGCTGGATGCCGGACAGCGCCGACTCGATCGGGTACGGCACGAGCACCCGCTCGCTGAGCTGCTCGCCGATCGGCGGAGCTTCGCCCTCCTGCGCCCCCGCGAACTGCCAGACCCCGTTGAGGCTCTCCCACCTCTTACGGACCAGCTGCGGACGGGGGTAGTCGGGAAGCGCGTTGTCCGGCGACACCTGACCGGTCCACGGCGTGGCGATCGGTGGTGTGCCCGGATGCCAGGTCGCCTCGGCGCGCGCGACCCCTGGCACGCCGCCGAGCACGCAGGCCACGGCGATCAGCACGGTGGCTGCTCTTCTCATCGTTCAGGCCCCTTTCTCACGAGCGTGGCGTGAGAGGGCAGGCCGGAGCGCCCGGGCAACGGGCCGGAGCTGAGCCGGCCGGACCGGGTGGAGGCCTGCCTGAAATCGTTGGGAAACAATCAATCATCGTCACGATCTCAAGTCAATAGCATTCGATCAGATCCGATCAGAAACGATCCGGGAGCGCTCTCATCTAGCCTCCGACGCCACAGAGTACGATCAGAACCAGACCGACCCGTTCACGAAGAGAGGACAACGTGGCACCTGGCGACGACTCCCGGACGGCGACCGAGGGCCGGCGGACCATGTTCGCCGCCGAGCGCCGGCAACGCATCCTCGAACTGATGCACGCCAACGGCGCGGTCTCGCTGCGGGACATCGCCCAGGCCGTGCAGTCCTCCGAGGTCACCGTCCGACGTGACCTGCGGATCCTGGAGGCCGACGGGCTGCTCAACCGCCATCACGGCGGCGCCACCCTGCCCGGCGCGCTGGCCACCCTGCCCGGCGCGTTGTCCCGGGAACCCACGTACGCCCAGAAAGCCCAGGTCGCCGCCGCCGAGAAGGCCGCCATCGCCGAGCTCGCGGCATCGCTCGTCGAGGACGGCGACGCCATCGTCATCGGCGCCGGCACCACCACCCAACTCTTCGCCCAACAGCTCGCCCGGTATGCCGAACTCGCCGTCGTGACCAACTCGCTGCTGGTCGCCCAGGCGCTCGCCAACGCGCCGCGGGTCGAGGTCGTCCTCACCGGCGGTACGCTGCGCGGTGCCATCCTCGCGCTGGTCGGCAGCGCCGCCGAACGCTCGCTCGCGGGTCTGCGGGTCCGCCGGGCCTTCATCTCAGGCAACGGCCTCACCGCCGAACGCGGCGTCTCCACGCCGAACATGCAGGTCGCCAGCGTCGACCGGGCGCTCGCCGCGGCGGCCGAGGAGATCGTCGTACTCGCCGACCACACCAAGATCGGAGTCGACACCATGGTGCAGACCATCCCCACGGACGAGATCGACCACCTCGTGACCGACGACGCCGCCCCCCGCGACGTGCTCGACGAACTGGCCAACCGGGCCGTCCGGCTGCACGTCGCCCGGCCCTGACGTCTTTACCTTTCCACCCGCCGTGCGCGATCATTCGCCTCAGCCGGCTCGCCAGCCGCTGCGAGGAGGCACTGTGGCAGGCAGCAGCACCGTGATCGAAGCCGCGGGCGTGGTCCGGAACTTCCCCGGCACCCGCGCCCTCGACCACGTCTCCTTCACCCTCGGACAGGGCGAGGTGCACGCCATCCTCGGCGAGAACGGCGCCGGCAAGTCGACGCTGGTCAAGGTGCTCTGCGGCATCGACCGGCCGGACGCGGGCGTGCTGCGGCTGCACGGCACGCCGGTGCTGTTCTCCTCGTCGCGCGACGCCGAGCGCGCCGGGATCGGCGCTGTCCACCAGGAGGCCAACCTCGTCCCACAGATGAGCGTCGCCCGCAACCTGTTCCTGGGCCGCGAACCGCGCCACCGGATCGGCCTCATCAACGTCGCGGCGATGAACACCCGGGCGAGCGACATGATGGCCGCCTGCGGCCTACGGATCGACGTACGCCAGCCCGTCGAGTCGTTCGACGCCGGGATCCAGCAGTTGGTCGCGGTGGCCCGCGCGGTCGCCATCGGCACCTCGGTGATCGTCCTCGACGAGCCCACGGCCGGCCTGGACGACGATCAGGTCGAACGACTGCTCGCCATGCTCGACGCGCTGCGGGCCCAGGGCCGGTCGATCGTCTACGTCAGCCACCGCCTCGCCGAGATCGAGCGGATCTGCGACCGGGCCACCGTGCTGCGCGACGGCCGGCTGGTGCACACGGGTCCGCTCGCCGGCCTCGACCGGATGCGGCTCGTGTCGCTGATGCTCGGGCGGCGGGTGTCGCTCGGGACGCCGGCCCCCGGAGGCGTGGCCGCAGAGCCCGCCGACCCACCGATCCTGCAGGCCACCGGACTCACCCGCCGCCACGTTCTCGGCGGCGTGTCGATCAACCTCCGGCCGGGCGAGGTCGTCGGCCTCAGCGGGCTGCTGGGTGCGGGCCGGAGCGAGACGGCGAAGGCGATCGCCGGCGCCATGCCGCTGGACGCCGGGCAGGTGACCGTCTCCGGCGCCCGCCTGCGCCGGCGCTCGATCGCCGGCGCCGTCCGCGCCGGGGTGGGGCTGCTGCCACAGAACCGTACGACCGAGGGCATCATCGCCTCGCTGTCGGTGCGCGACAACATCGCGCTCGCCGCGCTCCCCCGGCTCTCCCGCGCCGGCATCGTCTCCGAGGCCCGCCTCGACCGGATTGTCGAGACCTTCGTGCGCCGGCTCCGGATCAAGGCAACCGGCCCGCACCAACCGGTCGGGGAACTCTCCGGCGGCAACCAGCAGAAGGTGCTGCTGGCCCGCTGGCTCGCCACTCACCCGCGGGTGCTGATGCTCGACGAGCCCACCCGCGGCATCGACATCGGCACCAAGTCCGAGGTGCAGGCGCTCATCGACGATCTCGCGGTGGACGGGCTGGCGGTCATGCTGATCTCCTCCGATCTGGAGGAACTCGTCGGTTCCTGCGACCGGGTCCTGGTGCTGCGCGACGGCGCCGTCGCGGGGCAGCTGACCGGCCCCAGCGTCACCGAGAAGAACATCATGGCGTTGCTCGCGGCGAGTTGACCACCGCGACGCCGCCGCGCCTGGGTCAGCCGGGCCGCCTCAGGCTCCCCGCCGCGCGCCGCTGGATTTGATGCATTCAAGAATAAAATGGAGCATACTGCGCACTGTGGTCGCGACCCGCGGACTTCGAGCGCATGCTGCGCGGTGCCGCGCTCCGCGTGGCCCGTCCGCAGCGGGCGGTGCTGGCCGCGGTGCACGCGCATCCGCACGCCGACACCGTCTCGATCTTCGGTGCCGTACGTAGGAACTGCCCGAGGTGTCCCACCAGGCCGGGTACGACCTGCTGCGCGCGCTGACCGACGTCACCTACTGGGGTGTTTGCCGCGAGTGTCGCGCGGCAAACGCCAACAGTTGAACGAACGAGAACCACGACAGGAGAAGGAGCGACGTGTCTGAGCGCGGCAGCGAGAGCGAAAACCCGGTAATCCCGTCCCCCACTCCGACCCCGCACCGGCCTAGGACCAACCAGGACTGGTGGCCGAATCAGCTGAACCTGCAGGTTCTGCACCAGCACTCGCCGCGAGCCAATCCGATGGGCGCGGACTTCGACTACGCCGAGGAGTTCAAGACCCTCAACGTGGACGAGCTCAAGCAGGACATCCTCGACGTGATGACGGCGTCGCAGGACTGGTGGCCGGCCGACTACGGCCACTACGGGCCGCTCTTCATCCGGATGAGCTGGCACGCCGCCGGCACGTACCGCATCGAGGACGGCCGTGGCGGCGCCGGCGACGGCGCACAGCGATTCGCTCCGCTCAACAGCTGGCCCGACAACGCGAACCTCGACAAGGCCCGCCGGCTGCTGTGGCCGGTCAAGCAGAAGTACGGGCGGAAGATCTCGTGGGCCGACCTCCTGGTCTTCACCGGCAACGTCGCCCTGGAGTCGATGGGCTTCAAGACCTTCGGCTTCGGCTTCGGGCGGGAAGACGTCTGGGAGCCCGAGGAGATCTTCTGGGGACCGGAGGACACCTGGCTCGGGGACGAGCGCTACAGCGGTGACCGGGAGCTCGCCGGACCGCTCGGCGCCGTGCAGATGGGCCTCATCTACGTGAATCCGGAGGGCCCCAACGGCAACCCGGATCCGCTGGCCGCGGCCCGGGACATCCGCGAGACCTTCCGCCGGATGGCCATGAACGACGAGGAGACCGTGGCGCTGATCGCCGGCGGCCACACGTTCGGCAAGACCCATGGCGCCGCCTCCGCCGAATACGTCGGCCCGGAGCCCGAGGGCGCTCCCGTCGAGAGCCAGGGCCTTGGCTGGAAGAACACTTTCGGTAGCGGCAAGGGCCGGGACACGATCACCAGCGGGCTCGAGGGTGCGTGGACGCCCACCCCGATCACGTGGGACAACAGCTTCTTCGAGACCCTCTTCGGTTACGAGTGGGAGGTGACCGAGAGCCCGGCCGGCGCGAAGCAGTGGAAGCCGAAGGGCGGCGCCGGGGCGGACGCCGTGCCCGACGCGCACGACCCGGCGGTCAGGCACGCCCCGATGATGGCGACGACCGACCTCGCGCTGCGCGTGGACCCGATCTACGAGCCGATCTCGCGGCGTTTCCTGGAGAACCCGGATCAGCTCGCGGACGCGTTCGCCAAGGCGTGGTACAAGTTGCTGCACCGCGACATGGGGCCCGTCACGCGCTACCTGGGCCCGTGGGTTCCCGAGCCGCAACTGTGGCAGGATCCCGTCCCCGCGGTCGACCACCAGCTCATCGGGGCTGAGGACATCGCTGCCCTCAAGGGCACGATCCTGAAATCCGGACTGTCCATCGCTCAGCTGGTCCGCGCCGCGTGGGCGTCGGCGGCGAGCTTCCGCGGCACCGACATGCGTGGCGGCGCCAACGGGGCCCGGATCCGCCTCGAGCCGCAGCGGAACTGGGAGGTCAACGACCCGGCCGAACTGGCCACGGTGCTGCGGGCCCTCGAGCAGATCCAGCAGGAGTTCGACAACAGACAGTCCGGTGGCACGAAGGTGTCGCTCGCCGACCTGATCGTCCTGGGCGGATGCGCGGCGGTCGAGCAGGCGGCGAGGAACGCCGGCCACAAGATCACCGTGCCGTTCCGGCCGGGCCGTACGGACGCCTCACAGGAGCAGACCGACGTGGCGTCGTTCGCCGTGCTCGAGCCGAGGGCGGACGGATTCCGCAACTACCTGCGCGCCGGACAGAAGTTGCCGCCGGAGACGCTGCTGCTGGACCGGGCCAACCTGCTGACCCTGACCGCTCCCGAGATGACGGTCCTGCTCGGCGGCATGCGGGCCCTGCAGGCCAACACCGGGAACGCACGACACGGCGTCCTCACCGACCGGCCCGAGACGTTGACGAACGACTTCTTCGTGAACCTGCTCGACACCGGCACCGAGTGGACGGCCGCCACCACGGCCGAGAACGTGTTCGAGGGGCGGGATCGGGCCACGGGCGAGGTCAGGTGGACCGCCACCGCCGTTGACCTCGTCTTCGGCTCGAACTCCCAGCTCCGAGCCATCGCGGAGGTCTACGGCAGCCGCGACGCGCAGGAGAAGTTCGTCCAGGACTTCGTCACGGCGTGGGTCAAGGTCATGAACCTGGACCGGTACGACCTCGCCTGACCCGACGGGCCCCGGCCGCCGAGAACGGTGACCGGGGCCCGTCGACGTCGGTGAGTTGCGGAGCTGTCCGCCGGGCTCCGGAGGGAACCACTACTGACGGGTCATCAGGTACGCCACCACGATCGCCGCGACCAGCGCCAGCGCGGCCAGCACCGCGGCGGTGATCTTGGCGGCGCTGTACGGGCGTTCGCCGATGACCTCGCCGGTCCGGGCGTTGACCAGGACCTGGTACGACCGGCCGGCGTGCAGGTACGCGGCGATCCACACCGGCAGTAGGAGCAGCTTGTAGGTGACGCCCGAGTAGGTGGTGCGCACGGAGGTGACCCGCTGCTCGTCGCCGCCGATGTCCGACCGGCAGTCCCGCTCGATGACCGGCGCCATCCGGGCCTTCGCCGCCGCCAGCCCCGCCTCGGGCTCGGTGTCGTACCGCAGCGCGTGATAGCCGGCCAGGTAGTCCCCGTGGTAGGCGACCGCCTCGGCCAGCGGCCACGGGGTCAGCTGGTCCAGCTGCTTCTCCGGCAGGTGGGCCGTGGCGGGCACCAGCACGTCGTCGAAGTCCCGGCGGACGGTGCCGCTCGCCGGATACCACCGGGTGTGCCGCACCTGCCGGGTGCGCGTCTCCTGCCTGCCGTCCACCGTCACCGTGTACGTCTCGGTGACGTAGTAGTACTCGCCGCGCTGGCCCCGGTAGTCCGAGACGGTCCGCGCGTCGAATGTCCAGTGCGGCAGGTAGGTGCCCTTGAGCGTCTCCGCCTCGCTGACCTTCTTCAGGCTGTTCGGCGCGAACCAGCGGCTGCGGCACCACCGGCCCAGGGCGGTGCGCACGCCCGCCTGGTCCACCGCGAACGGCAGCACCGCCTCCGGAGCGATCAGCTCGACCGCCGCGGCGTCCACCACCAGCGGCGTGGCGCAGAACTGGCAGCGCTGGGCGAGCGCGTCGCTCTCGGTCCGGGCGCCGCAACCCGGGCAGACGAACGTGTACGCGCCGACGCTGGCCGCCGGTTTGCGCGGCAAGTTTGCCAGCTCCGCGTACGCGTGCTCGCGCACCTCCCGGCCGGCACCGGCGATCTGCTGCCGGTGTCCGCAGTACGGGCAGCGCAGCACCGCCGTGCCCGGCGCGTACTCCACCCGGGCACCGCAGCCGCCGCACTGGTAGGACGGCGGAAAGACGGCCGTGTCGCTCATGTCGGCACTCCGCTTCGCCGCGTGCCGGCATGCGGCACCAGCGGGCCGCGTTGATGATTCACTCGCTGGCGCTCGCTCATCGGGGCCCCCTCCGATACCGCGCGCTCACTGCGGCGGCAGCGGCGGTGGGACGCTGGCCAGCACCGACGCGAGCTCCGGCAGCTGCCCGGCCGGCTGCCACTGCGCCATGCCGGCCCGCCAGACCAGCGTGTCCGGGCCCAGCGTGCCCGCGCCCACCTGCTCGGCCAGCCCACCGAGGTCGAACGGGCCCTGTCGCTGCCCGGCGACGCCGATGTACCACTGCGTCTGGTTCGGCAGCGGCGGGGGCTCGGCGGTGCCCGGCGGCACCGGCGCCGGCTGCGTCCCCGCGCCGCCCGACATGGACCTGGCCACCTGCTGACCCACCGCCATGCCCATGCCCAGCCCGAGGCCGGCCCCGGCGCCGCCGCCCGGATTCTTCGCCGCGTCCTCCAGCGCGGTGGCCGCCTGGTAGCGGGTGAACCGGTCCAGGTCCCCGACCGCGCCCATGCCGGTCCGCTTGTCCAGCGCCCGCTCGACCTCCGGCGGCACGGAGACGTTCTCGATGACGAACTTGGGGATGGCGATGCCGACCTCGGCCAACTCCTCGGTCAGCACGGCGGCCAGCCGCCGGCCGATCGCGTCCTGGTGCGCTGCCAGGTCCAGCAGCGGCACCCCCGCCGTGGCCAGCGCGCCGCCGAGCCGCCCCACGATGAGCTGGCGCAGGTACTCCTGCACCTCCTCGGTGCGGAACTGCGGATCCGTGCCGACCAGCTCCCGCAGGAGCTGCTGTGCGTCCACCACCCGCGCCGCGTAGGCGCCGAACGCCCGCAGCCGGACCACGCCGAACTCGGCGTCCCGCAGGATCACCGGGTTCTGGGTGCCCCACTTCATGTCGGTGAACTGCCGGGTGTTGACGAAGTACACCTCGGCCTTGAACGGCGAGTTGAAGCCGTACTTCCAGCCCTTGAGGGTGGACAGGATGGGCAGGTTCCGGGTCTCCAGCGTGTAGGTGCCGGGTGGGAACGCGTCGGCGATCTGCCCCTCGTTGACGAACACCGCCGTCTGGGACTCCCGGACGACCAACTGGGCGCCCATCTTGATCTCGTTCTGGTAACGGGGGAAGCGCCAGACGATCGTGTCCCGGCTGTCGTCCAGCCATTCCACGATGTCGACGAACTCGCCCCGAAGCTTGTCCATCAACCCCACCGCGGCCCCCTCCCCCTGTCGCTGCCGAGGTCATCGGCGTCGCGGCGACGATAACAAGGGCCCGCCACCCGTGGCCGCCGCGCCGGTTCCCCCTCCCCCCGGTCACCGGGAGAACCGTGCCGCGGGCTCACCGTCGAGATGTCCCGGGGGTAGGCGGCGGCCGCAGATCACGAGCAGCAGGTCCTGAGCGAGTCCACGCAGGGGTGCTCCTGATCCGTACACCCAGTCGAGGTCGGTCGCCTGCAGGCTGACCCCGGTGAGGTCGGTGCCGAAGTACGCGATGTTCCGTGGCCGCATGCCGGCCAGCACCAGCGCCACCCGGTCCGGTGGGATGCTGCGAGGCAGCCCGAGGCCCACGGTGATGTCGAGGCCGTGGATGACGTCGTGCGACAGCGCTCCGGCGACCCCGCCGCCGGGCGGGGTCCAGGGGTGGTCGATGTTGTCCCGCAGCGCCGCGATCAGCCGCTCGGTCGGCATGCCTGCCGCGTCGCGGCGGGCGGCGCGGTCAGCCATCCGATCAAAGCTGCCGCGCGCCTTCATCAGGTCGATGAGGATCCGCCGGAGGGAGGTCCGGAACGGCATCGTCAGATGCGCGACGACCTCCCGCACCCGCCAGCCATCACACAGGGTGAGCGAATCCCATCGCTCGGCCGGCAGGGCGGCCAGCAGGTCCGCCAACTCGCGCCGTTCCGCCGCCACCGCGGCTCGAAGCCGATCTACCATCATCCGCCTCCCGTCCGTTACGCGGACCCGTCCGGATCCGCACCAGGGGATACGACGGAGGCGTTCCGAACTCATCGCTGCCGCCGTACGTCGGCCGGTATCCGTATGGTCGGGGGCGTGGTGGACACGACGGTGGACCGGCTGGAGCCGTACCGGGTGGAGCTGACCGGCTACTGCTACCGGATGCTCGGGTCCGGGTTCGAAGCCGAGGACGCGGTGCAGGAAACCCTGCTGCGCGGCTGGCGGTCGCTCGACCGGTACGACGAGCGGCGCGCCTCGCTGCGGACCTGGCTGTACCGCATCGCGACGAACGTCTGTGTCGACATGCTGCGCGGCGCGCGGCGCCGTGCCCTCGCGATGGATCTCAGCGGCCCGTCGAGGGCTGGTGCGGAGATCGGCGCGCCGGCCACCGAACGAGCCTGGGTGCAGCCCGTGCCGGACGATCTGGTGCTGCCGGCGGACGGCGGCCCGGAGGAGCAGGCCGTGCGCCGGGAGACGATCCGGCTGGCCTTCGTCGCCGTCCTCCAGCATCTGCCGCCCCGCCAGCGGGCGGTGCTGATCCTGCGCGACGTGCTGTGCTGGCGGGCCGAGGAGGTCGCGGATCTGCTGGGCACCACGGTGGCGGCGGTGACCAGCGCCCTGCAACGAGCCAGAACGACGCTCAAAGCCGCCGGGGTGACGCCGGGCGAGCCGCTGCGGCCGGACGACCGGGCCCAACGCGACCTGCTCGCCCGATACTGCGACGCGTTCGAGCGACACGACGTGACCGCGCTGGTGGCCATGCTGCACGAGGAGGCCACCATATCGATGCCACCGTTCCGCTGGTGGATCCGCGGCCGGGCGGAGATCCGACAGGCTCTGCTGGCACCGGGAACGTGCGAAGGAGCCCGGCTGGTGCCGGTGGCGGCGAACGGATCGCCGGCGTACTGGCAGACCCGGCCGGATCAGGACGGCGTGCACGTGCCGTTCGGGCTGGTCGTCCTCGATGTGTGGCAGGGTCTGGTCACCGGCAGCACCACCTACCTCGACCCCGGCCGGCTGGTCCAACTGTTCGGCCCGCCGGCCGAGCCTTGGCCGCCGATCGGGGCCTTGCCGGCCGGCCCGCCACGGGTCACCGGGCCGTTCGCGGGCCGTCGCGCGGCGCACCGATGAGTCCGGCGACTCCAGCACGTATTCCCCGGTGGGTGACAGCCACGCCAATCGGAGGAGCAATCAATGACAACGGTCCAGCCCGTCATCAGCACGCCCGACCTGGGCCGCCTGCAGGCGTTCTACGAACGCTTGTTCAACGCCGTGCAGGTGCGACGGTTCCCAGCTGACGGCCCGCCGTTCTTCGTCAGCCTCATGCTGGGCGATTCGGAGGTCGGCCTGGTCAGCCAGCCCGACACCGACCTGTCCACGCCGCCGCGGATCCTGCTCAGCGTGGACGTCGAGGATGTGGACGCGCTGCTGGACGAGGTGGTGGCAGCCGGCGGGCGGGTGCTCGGCCCACCCAACGACATGCCGTGGGGCCAGCGGGTGGCGCACGTGCACGATCCTGACGGCAACCTGATCAACCTGACCCAGGAGATCTGAGAAGACCAGGTGCCGGAGCACGCGCGGCGTGCTCCGGCACCGGTCGGGGAGCCGGCCGGCACCGGCTCGCCGTCATCTCCTCACAGCCGGGCCTTCAGGTAGGCGCCGGCCGCGAGCAGTTGCGCGCGGGCCGACTCGTCGGTGGCGGTCCTGGCCGCCGCCGCGAACCGGTCCAGAGCAGCCTTGGCCTGCTCCGGCCGGCCCGCCGCCGCCGTGCTCTTGGCCGCCTGGAGCTGGCCGAACAGGTGGTCGGCGAGATCCTCGCTGATCAAGCCGTCCGCCTGGTATCGCCGCACCAGCGCCTGAGCGTTGTCGTAGGTGGCGACGATCTCGAACGAGACGGTCACCTCCGTGGCGTTGCCGGCCAGGTCGGTCGCCACGACGGTCAGTTCGTGGCCACCGGCCGTGGGCTGGACACCCGCGCCGCTCTCGATCGCCACCCCGTCCAGGCGGAGGGCCACCGAGTCGACGCCCGACGCGGCGTCCCGGGCCGTGGCGGCGATCGGCAGTGAACTGCCGAGGTCGTACTTGCCGCCGTTCGCCACGCCGTCGACGGTCACCACCGGGTCCGTGGTGTCCACGGCCAGGGACACCGCTTTCAGCGCGGAGATGTTGCCGGCCTCGTCGATCGCCCGGAGCCGCAGCTCCCACCGGCCGTCCTCGGTCACCTTGATCGGCTCGCGGTACTCGGCCCAGGCGCCGTCGCCCTCGACGAACTCGATGCGGACCGGCCCGCCGCGGTCATCGCTCGCCGAGGCGGTGACCGTCACCGGCGAGGTGTACCAACCGCGCTTGCCGTTCGGCTGCGCCGGGTCGACCGCCACGGTCAGGCTCGGCGCCGTCGTGTCGAGAATCCGGAAGTAGTCGAAGCCGACCGTGACCGGCTGCGCCTGCTCCGGACCCAACGCCATCAGACCGAACGAGGTCATCGCGGCGTCGTTGGTGACCGGCTGGCCGAGCGAGGTCCAGTTGACCCCGCCGTCGCTGACCTGGGCCGAGTAGCTGTTCCCACTCCGGCTCAGCCGCAGGTAGTACCAGCCGCTCTCGGACGAGTCGGCGATGTCGATCGACCGGTTGCCGCCGTTGCCGAACTGCGCGTTGCGTTCCGAGACGAGCTCGGCGCGCAGGTTGGTCGGCGTTCCGGCGTTGTTGTTCGCCACGACGTCGAACTTCACGTAGTTGTCGTCGTTGTTGTAGACCAGGAAGCCGGCCAGCTGCCACTTGTGCAGCATGGACGGCGTCAGCCTGGTCTCGATCGTCCAGTCGCCGGCCGCGACGTCCGCGGGGATCTTCTGCAGGATGAAGTTCCGCGGCGAGTCGTTGTTGGTGCCGTTGATGTCGCCCGGCTGGGTCTCGATGCGCAGCGCACCGCCGCTCACCGCGGCCTTGGCCGAGTCGTACCGCACCACCGAGTTCCACCGGCAGCCGTCGAGCGTGCTGCCGTCGAACTCGTCGCTGGGCCCGCGGACCCCGTCGTCCGTGCCGTCCGGCGTGATGGTGAAGTGGTCGAACACCGCGTTGACCCGTGCCGCCCCGGTGTCACCGGCGGCCATGGGGCCGACGGTCGCGTTCGGGATGACGGTCGCGGAGCCGGCGAGCGCCGTCCAGCTCTGACCGTCGGCCGAGTACGCCGCGGTCAGCTTCTGACCGTCGCTGACCAGTCGCAGGTGCGCGCTGGCCGGGAAGTCCGCCGGCAGACCCACGTTGGCGTGCCAGGTCCGCGTCCCGCCGGCCTCGGTCTGGAACTCCAGGATCCGACCACCCGACGAGGAGCGGGTGAACGCCAGTTTGACGTAGTCGTTGTCGGTGCCGTGCATGAGCAGACCGGCGTGCTGCCACTCGCGGTCGTGCGGGATGGTCACCTTCGTGGTGATCGTCCACGGTCCGACCTTGGCGCGCTGGCCGGCGTAGCTGATCGGTCCGGTGTTCGCCTCGTTGATGTCGCCGTTGGTGACCGGCAGCACCAGCCCGCCGTTGGTGACCCGCACCGGCAGGTTCGGGGCGTTGCGCACGGTGGTCCACCGGTTGGTGTTCAGCGTGTCACCGTCGAAGGTGTCCGAGCCGCGGATCGCGCAGCCCGGAGCGGTCTCCGGCGGTGCCGGGTGGATGGCCTTGTCGACCAGGGTGAAGCCGGTGAACTTCACCTCGCTGGTGGCCGACGCGTTGTGCGCGGTGACCGCGAGGCCGATGTCCTGCGGGCTGGCCGCGCCGGGCAGCGTCACCGGGTCACCGACCAGGGTGAACGACTTCCCGTCCTTGCTCCAGTACCCGTAGTACTTCCCGCCGTCGCGCACGATCCGTACCCAGGACGGGTAGCTCGTGTTGCTGGCGCCGGTGCTGGCGTCGAGCTGGCCGTTGCCGTCGGTGTCGCGCAGCCACTCGAAGCCGAGGCCCGCCCGCATCGTCATCGCCGCGTACCCGGGCGACCTGCCGGGCTGGGTGGCGTCGTTCCGGACGATCAGGCCGGCCTTGGCGGAGTTGTTCGTGTTCGTCTGGCTCTCGATCTTCACCGTGGCGGTCCAGGTGTTGCCGGCCGCCGCCGGCAGGTACACCGAGCCGTACTGGTCGGTGCCCTGCCACATGTTCTCGCCGCCGGCGTTGATGATCCAGGTGTCCTGGTCCGGCCGGTCGAACGCGGCGGTGGTGTTGCTGTAGGTCTGCCAGGCTCCGTAGAGGTCACCGACCTCGACCTGCACGACGCGGGACTTGGCGTGGTAGCCCTTGTCGTTGGTCGCGACCGCGGTCAGCTGGTAGCGCTTCTGGGTGGACGCGTTCCACTTCATCGAGTACGGCGCCGTGGTGTCGACGCCGATCGACGTGCCGTCGACGAAGAACTCGACCTTGGTGATCGTGTTCTCCGCGTCGCTCGCGGCCGCGGTCACCTGGATCTCGCCCGGCTCCAGTTCGTCGGTCGGCGTCGGGGAGGTCACCGCGACCTTCGGCTTGCTCGTCGGCGAGACGCCCTTGCCGTCGGCCTCGATGAAGTTCAGGCGCCGCTCACCAGCACCCGGGAACACCGCGTACAGGGTGAACGTCTCGCCGGGGTCGGCCACCTCGACCGGGACGTCCACGTAGCCGCCGCCGCTGGTCGCCGGCACCTGCGCGGTGCCCAGCAGTGCCCCGTCCGGCGCGCCCCGCCGCAGCTCGATCCTGCCCGCACTGGCGGCCGACGCGCGCAGGATCAACCGGTCGACGTTGTGCAGATTGACCGGGTCGTACGACGTCCAGGCGCCGTTCTGGCCGACGATGGAGCTTCCATGGCCCTCGACGTCCCGCGACGAGCCGACCGTCACGTTCGACGAGTTGTCGAAGAACTCCGCCTCCCGCTGCTTCGGGAACATCAGGGTGGTGTCCGATCCGGTCAGGCTCGGGATGCCACCCGCGCCGCCGGAGTCGGCGTAGCGGCCGTCGATCGCGTAGAAGACGTTCATGTCCTCGCCGTGCCCGCCGCCGAGGGCGGTGACCACCTTGCCGGTGCGTCCGTGCAACGGGTCGGCCGGGTGCGCGTGCTCGTCGTGGCCCATCGCCGGCTGGATCACCACGTCGGCGTCGTCGATCTGGGTGTCCTCGGCGTCGCTGACCGACAGGTCCCAGCTCACCTCGTCGCCGAAGTCGAAGAACGCGCCGTTGGGCGGCAGGTTGAACTTCACCTGCGGCCGGGTGTTGCCGACCGTGATCGGCACCGTCGCCGTCCCGGTCTTGCCGGCCGGGTCGGTCACCGTGAGGCGGGCGTTGTAGACGCCGTTCGCGGTGTAGGTGAAGGTCGGCTTCGGCTCGGTGGAGTCGACAGTGCCGTCACCGGTGAAGTCCCACTCGTAGCGCAGCTGCTCGTTCTCCGGGTCGGTGCTGCCCGAGCCGTCGAAGCGGACCTGCAGCGGCGCCTGGCCGGAGTCGGGCGACGCGCTGATCTTCGCCGTCGGCGAGCGCGAGCCGGAGATGTAGTCGACCCGGTACAGCCCCGAGTTCGGGTTGTCGCGGCCGAAGCCACCACCCCAGTCCAGCACGTACATGGAGCCGTCGGAACCGAACTTGGAGTCGATCGGGGCGAGGAACTGCTGCTGCGGCAGGAACGGGTTGACCTTCTCGACCCCGCCCTGCCCGTTCGGGATGATCGAGTACATCTTGTTCCGCGACCACTCGTAGAAGAACGGCTTGCCGTCGTAGGACGCCGGGAACTTGGTGTCGGACTGCAGGTTCGGGTCGTACTTGTAGAAGGGGCCGCCCATCGGGGCCAGGCCGCCACCCTGCGGGATGACCGACGGCACCGAGGAACGCTTGTAGCCGTACCACATCTTGGGTGCCTTGGCCGCCGGCAATTCGGTCAGGCCGGTGTTGCGCACCGAGTCGTTGATCGGGCGCGCGCAGTCGAAGTACGCCCCGACCGTCACCGGGTTCGTCCGGTAGTCCACGTCCCGGAACGGCTCGTTGTTGCCCATGCACAGCGGCCAGCCGTAGAAGCCGGGCTCGGTGATGAGGTTCCACTCGGCGATGCCGGCGGGCCCGCGGTCCGGGTTGTCGTTGCTGTTGTCCGGCGAGTAGTCCGCCAGCCCGATGGCCCCGGTCTGCGGGTCGATCGAGAACCGGAACGGGTTGCGGAAGCCCATCGCGTAGATCTCCGGCCGGGTCTTCGCGGTGCCCGGCGGGAACATGTTGCCCGCGGGGATGGAGTAGCTGCCGTCCGCCTCGGGGCGGATCCGCAGCAGCTTGCCGCGCAGGTCGTTGGTGTTGGCCGAGGTCGCCCGCGCGTCGTGGAACGTGCCGTCCCGCTCGGACAGCGGCGCGTAGCCGCCGGACGGCTCGGAGTGCGGGTTCACGTCGTCGCCGACGCTCAGGTAGAGGTTCCCGTCCGGGCCGAACGCGAGGCCGCCGCCGGTGTGCCCGGGCTCGTCGGGGAGCCGCCGCGCCGGCACCTCGAGCAGGACCTTCTCCGTGGCCCGGTCGATCTGCGAGCCCGGCCCGACGGTGAGCCGGGACAGGCGGCTGACGAAGTTCGCCGGGTCGCTGTCGTTCGTGCTCGCTGGCGCGTAGTAGATGTAGAGGTAGCCGTTCTGGGCGAACTTCGGGTCGAGCGCGATGCCGAGCAGGCCGTCCTCACCGCCGGAGTACACCGGGATCGTGATCGCGGTGGAGGTGGTCTTCGTCCGCGGGTCGTACACCCGGATCTGGCCGCGTACCAGCTCGGTGAAGAAGACCCGGCCGTCCGGTGCGACGTCCATGGCGAACGGGGCGCTGGTGTTCTGGTCCAGCGGAACCCGTTCGAACTGGTCCCACACCGTGCCGCCGCAGTCGCCCTCGACCATGCCGGCCGCCCACTTCACGCCGCCGACGATGTGCTGCACCAGCCCCGGCTCGCCGGTGTAGTGCGCGCCGAAGTGGCCCATGCCGGTCATCCAGGCACGGCCGCCGTCGTACGGCTTGCACCACGAGATCGGGTGGTCGTAGCCCATGGCGTTGTTGCCCGGGTTGTACGTCGTCTCGTCCATCGTGGCGAGCACGTGCGCGTTGCCGCGGACGTTGAGCGCGTAGTTGTACCACTCGTCGGCGCGTTCCCACCGCTGCGGCAGGTGCGCGGTCGACGGGTGGCTGTGGTCCTCGACGCGGACGGTGCCGGGCAGGCCGGGGCTGGTGCCGGTGGCGGCGTGGCCGGGCATCAGCGAGCCGATCATGTTGTCCCACCACTCGTAGTTCCCGCGCATGTCGGTGGCGTTGTGGATGGCGACGATGCCGTGCCCGGCCTTCATGTAGCGCTCCATCGCCGCCTTCTGGTCGGCGGTCCACGGGTCGCCGGAGGCCTGGAACATCACCAGGGCGTCGAAGTGCGCGAGGTCCTCGTCGTTGAAGATCGACGAGTCCTCGGTGTGCTGGGAGGTGATCCCGGCGTCGGCGAAGGCGGCCTGCAGCACGGGGACGCCCTGCTCGATCGCCTCGGTGTGCCGGAACTGGGTGGTCTTGGTGAAGATCAGCACGTGGGCTTGGCCGTGCGTGCCCTCGTGGGCGGCCGCCGGCGCTGGGCTGATCATGGACAGCGCGAGCGCACCGACGACGGGTATCGCTAACAGTCGTCCCCACCGGGGACGCCAGGTCACGTTCATGAGATGCGGACCTCCTGGGACGCGAGGAACTACTGGTGGGGTCATGACCGTGCGGCGTGCCGGCGCCGTCGGAGTGGGGGTGGAGCTGGCCGTCGGTGCTAGGGCACCACCGCCCGCAGGAACTTCAGGCCGTCCACGGCGATCGCGTCCTGGCTCGCGGCGAGCGGACGCCAGATGGAGGCGGCGGTCGCGATCGTCGCGTTCTCCGCGGTGAACGACTCGATGCACAGGGGGCCGCCGTAGCCCGCCTCGTCGATCGAGGCGAGGATCGCCGGCCAGTCCAGGTGATCGGCGCCGGGCGTGCCGCGGTCGTTGCCGCACACCTGGACGTGTGCCACCCGGCCAGCGGCCGAGCGGATCGCCGCCGGGATGTCCGTCTCCTCGATGTTCTGGTGGTAGAGGTCGAGCGCGACGCCGCAGTGCGGCAGGTCGCCGATCGCCTCGAGGGTCTGGCCGACGGTGTTGAGCAGGCTCGTCTCGTAGCGGTTGAGCGGCTCGACGGCCACCGTGACGCCGGCCGCGCCCGCGTACTCGACGACGGGGGTGAGGCTCTCCCGAAGTTGCGCGTACGCCGCGGCCCGCTCGGCCGGTGACAGCCGCCAGGTCCGGCCGACCGAGGCGTACGCCGGTCCGGCGATCACCGGCGAGCCGACGGTCGCGGCGGCGTCGACCACACGGAACAGGTAATCCTGGGTGGACCGGATGGTGGCCGGGTCCGCCGCGACCAGCTCACGACCGGGGGGCATCACGAGGCACACGGTGGCGCCCAGGCCGTGGTCGGCGAGCACCTGGGCGGCCTGCCTCGGCTCCCAGTCGCCCGGGTTCTCGACCGGAAGCTCGAGCACGTCGAAGCCCCACCCCGCGACCCTGGCCGCGAGGGCGGCCAAGGTCGCGTCGGTCAGCGGCGAGGCCCACACCCAGGTGTTGACCCCGAGGGGATGACTGATCACCGCCACGGCCCCGGGTAGCCCGGCATGCCCTCGCAACCGCACATGGCGTAGTGCAGTGGCGGCATGTCCTGCTTCACGTAGTCCTTGACGTTGTCGCCGGTGATCCGCGGCTGCGGCAGCACCCACTCCTTCGGCACCTGCTCGCCCTTGAGGATCTTCAGCGCGGCGATGATCGGCGTGCGCCACTGGTAGGTCGGATAGGTCGGCGCGACCGCGGTGAGGCCCTCGTCGACCCACAGCCGCAGGAAGTCCTGCTGGTCCTCGCCGACGATGGCCGGGACGTCGACCCCGGCGTCCTGGAACGCCTCGGCCGCGGCGACGGCGGTCGCGCCGGCATCCATCCACACGCCGTCGATCCGGCCCTCGCGCTGGATGTAGTCGGCCACGATGCTCTTGGTCTTCGCCGCGTCGCCGTCGGTGAACTCCACACCGACCACCTTCAGCTCGCTGCCGCCGAAGATCTCGTTGGCGGCCGCCCAGCGCTGCTCGAGCACGTCCACACCGGGCAGGATGCGCAGAGCGAGAACCTTGCCGCCCGGCTTGACCTTCTCCTTCAGGAACTCCGCGCCGTCCGCGCCGAAGGCGAAGCCGCCGATGGGGTGGATGAAGGTGACCGGGCAACTGGTGTTGACGCCTCGGTCGAACACGATCACCGGCACGCCGGTCTGGCACGCCTGCTCCACCGCCGGCGTCAACGTGGCGGTGGTGTTCGGCGAGATGATGATCGCGGAGCAGTTCTTGCCGGACAGCGACTGGATGTCGCTGATCTGCTTGTCGTCCTTGGCCTCCGCATCCAGCACGGTGAACGTGGTGATCTCCGGGTGCTGCTTCACCTCCTGCTGCATGGTCTTGAAGCCCACCTGTCGCCACGGGTTGTTCACGGCGGCGTTGGAGAAGCAGAGGGTGTATTTTCCGCCGGGCTTGGCGAACTTCGCGGTGTCCACCATTTCCGGCTCGAGCATCTGCTCCCACGGCTTGCCGTCCGGGCCCTGCGGCGTGGCACCGCGGAACGCCAACTGGCGGTCGTACTCCGCCTGGTCGAAGAACTTCGACTTGTTCGCGTCGGAACTGGGTGATCCGCCGGCAGTCGCCTTGTCGTCGGGCAGGTCGCTCGAGCATCCGGCGAGCGCCAGTGCGCCCGCCACGACCACCGTGGCCCATTTCTTGGTCATTATCGTCGATCTCCTTACTAACCTTGGGGACTTCAGGAGGAGGCGGGTTGCGCGGGTGCCGCGCTGCTCCGCTGTTTCGGCCACCACCGCAGCCGCTGCCGTACGCCGCTGCCGAGGGAGGCGTAGGCGACGGCGGCGATGATGATCACGCCCTGCACGGCCGACTCGAGGGCGCCGCTCACGCCGAGCAGGTTCAGCAGCGTGAACAGGGATTCCAGCGAGAGCGCGCCGGCGGCGGCCGCCACCACCGACCCGCGTCCGCCGCCGAGCAGCACGCCGCCCAGCACGACGGCGGTGATCGCCCGGAACTCCAGGCCGTCGCCGACCTGCGCCGATACGCCGGCGAACCCGCCCAGCAGGATCGCGGCGACCGCCGCGAGCAGCCCGGACAGGACGAACGCGAGCAACCGGAGCCGGTCGACCTGGCCGCCGGACAGCCGCACGGCGGCCTCGTTGTCGCCGACCGCGACCAGCGCCCGGCCGGTGCCGCCGCGCATGAACAGCGCCGCGGCCACCAGGATCGCCAGCAGGATGAGCACCGACCAGGGAACCTCGCCGAGCACGGGGACCTCGACGGCGCCGCGCCCGAACGTCCGGAACCCGGCCGACAGCGCGCCGCGTGGGGCACCGCCGGTCCACAGGAAGATCGCGCCATCGAGCACCAGCAGCATGCCGAGCGTGACGATGAACGACGGCACCAGGAGCTTCGTCGTGACCAGCCCGTTGACCAGGCCGACCAGCAGGCCGAACCCGAGCACGAGCAGGATCACCCGCGCCGTCGCGGACTCGCTGCCGTTGATCAGCCGGGCCGCGATGACCACCCCGGCGGTCACCAGCGCGCCGACCGACAGGTCGAACCCGCCGGAGACGATGACGAAGTACTGCCCGATCGCGAGGATCATCAGCGGCGCGGCCCGCTTGAGCAGCGCCAGGTAGCCGGACGGCTCGGCGTAGGCCGGGCCGGCGATCGCGAGCCCGAGGAGCAGCACGAACAGGACGACGAGCACCGGCGCGGTGCCCTCGGCAAGGCGGGGACGCCAGGTCATGCCAACCTCCCACGGCCGCGGCTGGCGATCATGCGGCGGGCGTAGAGCGCGACCGCGGTCACGAGTACGACGCCGCGCACCACGTCCTTGAAGAACGGATCGACCTCGAGGTCGTCGAAGATGGTGTCCAGGGTGGCGAGGATGAGGACGCCGCCGATGGTGCCGACGACGCCGCCCCGGCCACCGGCGAGCAGCGTCCCGCCGAGCACGACGGCGGCGATCGACTCCAGGTCGTACCCGGCGTCGGTGCCGACGTACGGTGCCCCCGATCCGAGCCGGCTGGCGAGGTAGATCCCGGTGAGACCGGCGGCGACCGAGCACAGCACGTGCGCGGTGACGATGACCCGGCGGGTGGGCACCCCGGACAGCCGGGCCACCTCGATGTCACCGCCCACGGCGTACATGTGGTAGCCGGGGCGGGTCCGCGACAGGTACCACCAGGCCAGTGCGGCGGCGGCCAGCATGAGCAGCGCCGCGACCGGTATCGGGCCGATCCGGTCGTAGCCGAGGTGCTGGAAGCCGCGCGGCACGTCGCCGGCCGGGCCGGTGTAGTTGTCCTCGAGATAGCCGCGCAGGATCAGCGCCACACCGAGCGTGGCGATGAACGCGTTGGCCTTGAGGACGGTGATGACCAGCCCGTTGACCAGGCCGACGCCGGCGGCGACCGCGAGCGCCAGCAGCACGCCGGGCACGAGCATGCCGTCCCGCCCGGCCATCGTCTCCGCGGCGATCAGTGAGGTGAGGCCGACCAGGTAGGCGACGGACAGGTCGAGGGATCCGGTGAGGATCACCATCGTCTGTCCTATCGCCACCAGACCGAGTGCGGTGGCCCGGGTGAGGATGTTGAGGATGCCGCCCTGGTCGAGCAGGACCTCGCCGCGCATCCCGACGAGCACGCTGCCGACGACCAGCAGAGCGACGAGTGCGAGGTAGACGATGACCGTCGGGGTGAGCCGCCGACGCACCGCCGGCCGCATGGCCTTCTGCTCGACCGGAACCGTGTTCTCCTGAAGAATGCTCACGCCGCCTCACCGATCCCGTGTCCGGTGGCCAGCGCCATCACAGCCCCCTCACTCGCGCCGGCAGGCAGCTCACCGGCCAGCGCACCGTCGTGCATGACGAGGATCCGGTCGCTCATCCCGATCAGCTCGGGAAGCTCCGAGGAGATCATCAGCACCGCCACCCCGCGCCTCGCGAGGTCGCGCAGCAGCTCGTGCACGGCCCGCTTCGCGCCGACGTCGATGCCGCGCGTCGGCTCGTCGACCACCAGCACCCTCGGCTCGACCGCCAGCCACTTGGCGAGCACGACCTTCTGCTGGTTGCCGCCGGACAGGAAGCGCACCTCCTGGTGCTCCCCGCGGGCCACCACGGTCACCAGGTCGAGCAGCTCCGCCACATCCGACTTCTCGCGGGAGCGCCCGCCGCGCAGCGCGGCGCGGCGTACCAGCAGCGTGTTGTCCCGCACGGACTGCCCAAGCGCCAGCCCGTCCCCCTTGCGGTCCTCGGTGACCAGCGCGATCCCGAGGCGCACGGCGGTGCGGGGCCGGGCCACCCGCCGAGTCGCGCCGTCGACCTCCAACGAGCCGCGGGTGAACGGCTCGACGCCGAACACGGCGCGCGCGACCGCCGAGCGGCCAGATCCTTGCAGCCCGGCCAGCCCGACGATCTCCCCGGCGCGCACCTCGAGGTTCAGGTTGCGGAGGCGGTCGTTGCCGGCGCCGCGCAGCGCAAGCCGGACCGCCCCGAGGTCGTCGGGAACCGCCCGGTCCGGGTAGTACTCGCCCAGGTCACGACCCACCATGTGGCGGACCAGGTCCTCCGAGGTCAGCTCGCTGGTCGGGGCGCAGGTCACGAACTGGCCGTCCTTGAGCACGGTGATCCGGTCGGAGAGGTCGAACACCTCGCGCATCCGGTGCGAGACGTAGAGGATCGCGATGCCCCGCTCGCGCAGCCGGCGCACCAGGTCGTAGAGCAGCTCGACCTCGTGATCGGCGAGCGCGGCGGTCGGCTCGTCCATGCCCAGCACCCGCGCGTCGGTCGACAGCGCCTTGACGATCTCCACGACCTGTCGTTGGGCGACCGACAGTGACGACACGGTGTCGGCCGGATCGATCCCGTCCTCGCCGAGCCAGTCCAGCAGCTCGCGGGTGTCGGCCATCATGCGCCGGCGGTCGACCTGCATCCGCCGCACCGGCTCGCGACCGAGGTAGACGTTCTCGGCGACGCTGCGGTGCGGCAGCAGGGTGAATTCCTGGTGGATGATGGCGATGCCGGCCCGCTGCGCGTCGGTGGGACCGGCGAACGACAGCTCGGCGCCGTCGACCTCGATGGTGCCGCCGTCCGGCCGGTGCACCCCGGCCAGCACCTTGAGCAGCGTGGACTTGCCCGCACCGTTCTCGCCCATCACGGCGTGCACCTCGCCGCCCCGCAGCTCTAGGTCCACCCCGCGCAGCACCGGCACGCCGAGGAAGGACTTGGTGATCCCGGTCAGCCGCACGCTCGTCGTTGGGCCGGGCGTCATGCCGGCACCTCTGTCCACGCGCCGTCCGCCGCCGCGGAGGCCAGCACCGCGTCGGTGATCCGGACGGCGCGCAGGCCGTCCGCGAACGTGGGCAGCCCGTCCGGGACGTCCCCGCCACGCACCGCCCGGTAGGTGTCGGCGACGAACGCGTCGAAGCAGTCCTGGTAGCCCTGCGCGTGCCCGGCGGGCAGCCGGACGTAGCGCGCGGCGGAGGGGTGCAGCGTGCCAGGGTCGCGCAGCAGCGTCTGGCCGCCCTCGCGCCGGCCGACCCACAGCCGCTCGGGGTCCTCCTGGTCGAAGCCGAAGCTCGCCTCGGTGCCGGAAAGCTCCAGGTGCAGCCGGTTCTTGCGGCCCGCGGCGACCTGCGACACCACCAGAGTGCCAACCATGCCGGCGGCCGTGGTGAAGTGCACGGTGGCCAGGTCCTCGGTGGGCGTCCCGGCCCTGCGGGCGCGCTCGTGCACGACCGCGGTGCGCGCGGACAGCCGGGCGATCCGGTCGCCCGTGACGAACTCGAACAGGTCGCACCAGTGCGAGCCGATGTCGGCGAAGGCTCGCGACGGCCCGCCGAGCGCGGCGTCGACCCGCCAGTCGTCGTCGGACGGGCGGGACAGCCAGTCCTGGAGGTAGCCGCCGGTCACGCTGGCGACGACGCCCGCCTCGCCGGCGGCCAGCCGGGCGCGCAACTCGCGCACCATCGGGTGGAAGCGGTAGACGAACGGCACCGTGGCTACCCGATCGCCGGCCGCCTCCATCAGCGCCGTGGCCTCGACGCTGCCCGTGGCGAGGGGCTTTTCGCAGATGACGTGCACGCCGGCGGCGAGCGCGGCGGCGGCCACGGGGGCGTGCGACGCGTTGGGCGTGCACACGTGCAGCACGTCGATCTCGGCGCCGTCGAGCAGGGCCGCCAGGTTCGGGTAGCCCTCGTCCGCGCCGACGGCGCGAGCCGCAGCGGCGGCGCCCTCGGGGCGCGACGCCATCGCGGCCACGACGGTCGCTCCGGCGCGCCGCGCCGCCTCCGCGTGCACCTGGCCCATGAACCCCGCGCCGACCACCGCCACGCGTAGCGTCTGCTGGTCGGATTCGAGGCCACCACCAGACGCCGTAATGACATCGGTCACAGACATGTGACGACGGTAACGTCCACTTATGACGATCGTCAATCAAAAGATGTATCTACGTCGACCGCACTCAGATGATCAACATCTCGAACCCTCGCGCCGGCCGACGTAACGCGGCCGCTTCGGTTTAATTGGGGGATGAACAATGGGCACAGCGCCGCCCCGACATCGCCCGGCGGGTTGCTTCAGCTGCTGCGCGACGGGCAGGCACGCACCCGAGCCGAGCTGGCCACCGAAACCGGACTGGCCCGGTCGACCGTGCGCCTGCGCCTCGACGCGCTCACGGATGCCGGACTGGTGACCGACTGGGGCAGCGACGCCGTCACCGGCGGCCGGCCCGCCAGCAGGTTCGTGTTCAACGCCCGCGGCCGGGCGGTGCTGGCAGCCGACGTCGGGGCCACCCACGCCACCGTCGCCATCGCCGACCTGACCGGTGAGCCGCTGGCCGTCGAGAGGCTCACCCTGGACATCGCCGACGGGCCCGACGCGGTGCTCAGCCTGCTCATCGACACCTGGCGACGGCTGTGCGCCAACCACGACCCCACCGCCCCGATCGCCGGCGTCGGCATCGGACTGCCCGGCCCGGTCGAGCACTCGACCGGCAAGCCGACCCACCCGCCGATCATGCCCGGATGGAACGGATACGACGTGCCCGCGCGGATCGCGGTCGACTTCGCCGTGCCGGTCCTGGTGGACAACGAGGTCAACCTGATGGCGCTCGGGGAGCACGTCCGCTGTTTTCCCGACGAGGCGCACATGATCTTCGTCAAGGTCGCGACCGGCATCGGCTCCGGCCTCATCAGCAACGGCCAACTGCACCGCGGCGACGTCGGCGCGGCCGGCGACCTCGGACACATCCTGGCCCCACACGCGGGCGACGTGCAGTGCCGCTGCGGCAACAGCGGGTGCCTGGAGGCCGTGGCCAGCGGCCCCGCCATCGCCGCGACGCTCCGCGCCGCCGGGCTCGACGCGACGAACAACGCCGACGTCGTGGCCCTCGTGCAGGCCGGCAGCCCGATCGCCGGCCAAGCCGTACGGCAGGCCGGCCGGGACATCGGCGAGGTGTTGGCCGCCGGCGTCAGCCTGTTCAACCCGTCGCTGATCGTGATCGGCGGGGCGGTCGCGCAGGCCGGCGAGATGCTGCTGGCGGGCGTCCGGGAGTCGATCTACCGCCGTTCGCTGCCGCTGGCCACCGAGCGTCTGCGCATCGTCACCTCACAGGCCGGCGCGAACGCGGGCGTGGTCGGCGCCGCGGCGATGGTCGTCCAGCATGTCCTCTCCCCCACCGTGCTCGACCGCGAGCTGGCCTGATCCACACCGGGCGAGCCCTTACCGGGCTGCACCGGGCCGGGCCGGGTCAGCCGCCGTTGGTCGGCCGGTAGGTACGCGGTCGGCGGGCGGGTGCGGCCGGATTGGTCACCCCACTGACCGCCGTCAGGAACTTCGGGCCCATCGCTGCCCGGGCCTGCACGGCCGGATGGGTGGCGCCGAAGTTGTCGGGATCCGCCTGCCCGTCGGCGAACAGCACGTAGGTCAGCACTGGGGCGCCGGCCGCGTCGAAGACGATGCCCGCCTCGTGGCGGGCGTCGGCGAACCAGCCCGCCTTCGTGGCCACCCGGGCCCGCTCCGCCGAGGACATGGTGCGCCGGATTCCGTCGGTGAAGGCGATCGGGGAACGCAGCAGGTTGATCAGGAAGGTGGTCGAGGCGGGCGAGAGCAGCGTGCCGGCGACCAGCGCCTGCAGCAGATCGTGCGTCTCACGAGCGGTGCTGGTGCCGAGGAAGAACCGGTTCGGGTTGGCAACCGGTTGAACCTGCGTGTGGGGGAACCCCTTGGCGACCAGGATCTGGTTGAGCTCGGCGGCCGGGCAGACCAGCCCACAGAGCCGCACAGCGGTGTCGTCCGAGACCGTCAGCAGCGCGGCGAGCGCATGGCCCAGGGTCACCGAGCTGGGGTATCCCGTGTCGAGGCCGAAGATGCCGTCACCGCCCGGCACCACGATCGCCGCCGTGACCTCCACCCGCTGGTCGAGGGTGAGCAGGCCCCGATCGACCTTGTCCAGCACCGCCACGGCCACCGCGACCTTGTTGACGCTGTAGGCCTCGACCACCGTGTCGGCGTTCTCCTGCACCGCGACCCGGGGCGTGCCGCCGGCACCGGCGACACTGAGGTAGGAGTACCAGTTTCCGCCGGCCCGGATCCGCTCCCGCTGGTAGGCCGCCGCCACCTGGTTCACCGGGGATCCGCCTTCTCCGCCGTGCGAAGTGGACGCACCGCGCGCCCCCGCGGCCGGGCTCGCCAGCCCGAGTACCGCACCGGCGGTGGCCATGGTGCCGACGCCCAGCGCGGTCCTACGATTCACCCTGCTCGCCACGCCTCTACTCCGTCCAACGTGAACCGTCGACGGCCACCGGCAGATGGCCGGCGCGGGACCGAAAAGTGATCACCGATCCCGCCCGACCACCCTAGGCGAACCCGAGGCGCCGCGCTGCCCTTGGCACCGCCGGCACCGGCCGGTGGTGGCTACGCCTTGCCGGCGGCCGCCGTCGTGGTGCCGACCATGGCGCTCTTCACCAGCGGCGCGTATCCGCCCGACTGGCCGGTGCGGTTCGGGTGGTACGACTCCGAGATCGGGTTCGACAGGCCGTTGATCCACTCGACGGCGTCGCAGACGGCGTGCCCGGTGAAGGCGGCTCGGGGGTCCACGAACGGGAACGAGTGCGCGACCGCTCGGGCCTTGATCGTCTGGTTCAGCAGATCGGCGGTGTCGTTCAGCGCCGCCTGCTCCCCCGGGCTGATCCGGGACAGCGACTGGCAGTCGCTCTCGTTGAACAGGCGCGGATACCCGACGATCACCACCCGGGCGGACGGTGCCTTTGAGCGAATCTTGTTGTAGAGCGCGTCCAGGGTGCCGGGCAGGGTGTTCCGGATGTAGGTGTTGGCGTTGTCGATGTCACCCCAGCAGGTGTAGGGCCAAGGCTTGGCGCACTGCGTGATGACGGAGGAGAACCCGGCGTCGTTGCCGCCGACGGTCAGCGTGACGTAGCTGGTCGACGAGCTGAGGCTGCCGAGCTGGTTGTTGGACACGTCGGCGACCTTCGCGCCGGAGCAGGCGGCGAACGTGAGGCTGGCGCCGATCTGGTTCGCGTCGAGGACCGGGTAGGCGTACGGCGAGCGGGAGCAACTGGTGCCGTCGGAGTAGTACGAGCGGGTGCCGACGCCGGAGGCGTACGAGTCGCCGAGGGCGGTGTAGAGCGGCGCGGCCGCCTGCGCGGGCAGCGCCCACAGCACGGCCGGCGCCAGGCCGGCGAGGACGGCGACCGCGAGTGTGACGAGGCGGCTTCTGTGGCGGGGGGCGACGGGTGCCATGCTTCCTCCTCAGCTGCCCACCGAGAGAGCGCATCGACGGATGTCGAAGGCTGGTGGTGATCCAGACTGTCGGCGGCGAGCACTGACACGCGCAAGAGATCGAACGGAAGTTTCCTTCAATCGAACAAGTGGGCAGTGGCCACTTGGCACGGCGTGCCGGACGCGCGACGCGGTCCGGCACGCCGGTGATCGGCGGTTCAGGTCATCCCGGCAGGCGCCGGTAGACGGGGATTTCGTCGATCGGCACGCTCCGGTGCACCTCGACCGGACCCACGTGCCGCTCGCCGGTGAAGAAGTCCTCCCACTCCCCCGCCGGCAGCCACACCGGCCAGGTCGTCACGCCCGGCTCGGTGACCGGCGACACCAGCAGATCGTCGCCGAGCTGCCACTGCTGCGGCCAGTTCCACACCCGCTCGTCGCCGGGGTGATCGAAGAACAGCGGCCGCATCAGCGGCTTGCCGGTCCGCACCGACCGTTCCGCCTGCTCCACCAGATACGGCACGAGGTCCTCGCGCAGCCGGGCGAAGCGCCGGAACACCTCCAGCACGCGCGGCTCGCCGGTCCGCTCGGCGATGTTCCACGGCGTGCGGTCCACCGACGGCTCGCGGTGGTGGTTGAACTCCGAGTGGTACTGCATCAGCGGGGCGAAACACGCGGCCGCGGCCGAGCGCAGGTAGAGCTCGGCGTCGGGAATCTCCCCGGAGAAGCCGGCCAGGTCCCAACCCCAGAAGTAGATGCCACCGACACCGGCGGTCAGCCCCGCGGTGATCGACGCCCGGTAGGCCTCCCAGGTGGAGTCCTCGTCACCCGCCCAGTGCGCCGGTGCCACGGCCGAGCCGGTGAAGCCGGCCCGGCTGAAGGTCACCCCGTCGACCCCGGCCGAACGCATCAGCTCGTGGTAGGCGGCCGCATAGCGCACCGGGAACAGGTTGTTCGCCTCGTCGCCCCGCGACCCGTCGAAATATCGCAGGTCATGGCCCCAGGGGTGCTCGCCGCCGTCGGTTTTGAAGCCGTCGACACCGAGGTCCTCGACCAGGTAGCGGCGCTTGTCCAGCCACCACTGCCGCGCCTGCGGGTTGGTCCAGTCGGGCAGCAACGCGCCGGGGAACCACCAGCCGCGGTTGCGGTGCGGCGAGCCGTCGGCGTCGCGGACGGCGTACCCACGCTCCGCCAGGGTCGCCAGGTCGGCGGCGATCTGACCGTCGTCACCCCGATCGGTCGGGATCAGCGGGATCTGCCAAAGCAGCACCTTCACCCCGGCCTCGTGCAGCTCGTCGATCATCGCCTTCGGGTCGGGCCAGGCGCCGTCGGGCGGGAACTCGAAGTCCGCGAGGCGGTGCGGCGCGCCGTCCGGGTGCACGCGGTAGCGGGCGTCGCGAAAGGCGACGAAGGTCGCCTCGTCGCTCCATGCCTCGATGACGATCGCGCCGACGGGAATGTCCTCAGCGAGGCTGCGGCGTACCTCGGCCAGCACCCGGGCCTGGGTGTTCCACTCGTTCCCGCTCATCCACGGGCGGAACACCCAGGACGGCGGCACGGGGGGCTGCCCGGTCTCGCCGAGGAACTGCCGGACCACCGCTGCCGGCTCTCCGGCGTAAAGCCGCAGTGGCAGCGCGGGGTCCGCGGGGTCGATCTCGGCCTCGACGAGGATGCGGTCCGGCCGGCTGGCACCGACGTCGTACCAGGTCCGCCGGCTGGTCACCACGTGGAAGCCCCAGCCGGTGTCCCCGCCGGTGACCACGGCGAACGGCATCGGCAGGTAGGTGCGGTGACCCTGCCGCTTGTACTGCTCGAAGACTGTCGCGTCGAGCACCTGGCCGCGCTGGTCGAGCGCGTGGTAGCGCTCGCCGAAGCCGACGACGTGCTCGGCCGCCGCGAGCCGCAGCGCGAAGCGCACGCGGCGGGGCCCGTCGCTGCCGGCCAGCCATTCGACGCTGTCAGGATCGAGGGCGCCGACAGCGCCGGGGTCGCGCAGTTCGAGGCGTCCGCCGTCGCGCCGCCAGGCCAGCGGCCGTACCGGGAACGGGCCGGTCCGGACGTCGCCGCCCGCGCCGGTGCGGGCGACGACGGTGTACGCGTCGTCGGCGTCGGCCGTCACCCGGGCGATCCAGGCCGTGCGGCCGCCGGTGTCCGGGGCCGCGGTGGCCGCCGCCGCCAGGTGGCCGGCGGAGCCGGCGGCGGGCGCGGCCGGTGCGCCGAAGTCGAGGGTCACGGTGGCCGGGTCGGCCCGGTCGGCGCTCACCCGGGTGCCGTCGCCGAACTCGACGTCGACAGCGGTCACCTCCGGAGTGGAGAGCACGCGGATCTCGTACTCCTCGCCCCGCAGCGGGTGCACCGGGACGCGCTGGTCGAGATCGTGGCGGTAGGGGTGGCCGGTGCCCGCCGGACGGTGGCTGATCAGTGGAGCGGTCACAGTCCGACCTCCAGGGCGAGCGTGACGAACATGGCGTGCGACCACAGCAGGGGCGTGGCGACGGGGCCCCAGCGGTCGGTCCACTCGGCGATGTACTCGGGTCGTTGGGTGTTGCCGCTGACCTGCTCGGGCAGGTGCCCCTCGGTGGTGGCTTGCGCGGCGATCCAGTCCAGCCGGCGCATCGCCTCCTCCGTACGGCCGGTGCGTGCCTCGTGCCAGCCCAGCCAGGCGGTGAGGATCAGCCATTCCCCGCCGCCGTAGAAGGTGTCACCGAGGTAGCGGTAGACGCCACCGCGCAGCAGCTGCTGGCGTACCTGGTCATAGGTGTGCTCGGCGACCGGACCGCGCGGGTCGACCACCTCGAAGGGGGTGAGGCAGGCCAGCAGGCTGCCGTCGACGGCGGTGCCGCCGAGCCACTTGGTGAGGTGCCCGTCCGCGACTCCCTCGCTGGAGACGAGCGCCTCGAGCGCCGTGACGCGGTCGGCGGCGGCGCGGGCGCGGGCGGCGTCGAGCACCGGGTCGCCGTACTCGTCGCGGGCCCCGACGGCGGCCCGCAGGCCGGCCAGTACCGCGCCGATGGTGGCGACGTGGCGGTGTGTGGCGTGCTCCTCCCACCAGTCGTAGCAGGGGCGGTCCCCGAACGCGACCAGGTAGTCCACGGTGGACTCGATCGCCGGCCGGTACACGGCGAGTGGGCGGGCGTGCCGCGTCGCGTGCGTCGCCAGGACCCACAGCCAGGTGCCGTAGCCGTCGAGTTGGAAGTTCCACCAGGGCTCGTCGCCGTCACCACCGTCGAGGGTGTAGCGGGTCGGCAGCATCTCGTCGGCGGGGATCTGCTCGCCCCCGGTGGACCGGGCGACCAGGTCGGCGATCCGGTCGGCCCGGGCGTCGATCACGGTGGCGCACCAGCGCAGGAACCGGTCGGCGCTGTCGGCCCGGCCGGCGCGGCTCATCGCGTCGGCGATGAACGCGCCGTCCCGCAGCCAGCTGTACCGGTAGACGGGGTAGTCGGGGCTGGCCGGGTACGCGCCGGAGGAATGCTGGTGGGCTTCGATGAGGGTGAGGCTGGACTCGACCAGGGTACGCAGGTCGGACCGTGCGGCGGTCGGCACGGGAGGGCTCCTTGAGGAAAGGTCGGTATGGTACGTGCGGGGGTGCGGCCGAGCGCGGAACGGCCGCACCCCCGTTCAGGGTCACCTACTTGATGAGGGCGGTGACGGCGGCTGCCGCCTCGTCGAGCGCCTGCTGCGGGGTGGCCTGCCCGGAGGCGGCCTTCTCCAGCGCCTTGGTGACCGTGTCCTGCATCTTCGCCTGCTGAGCGTCGAGGACCGGCGGCAGCGCGATGTTCTCGAGCGCATCGAAAACGGCCTTACGGTTGGCCGGCGGAGTCTTGGTGAGGTAGCTGTCGAACGCGGCCTGGTCGTTGACCGCGGGCAGCTCCCAGTTGGACGCGAGCCGGGTCTCCACCGCCTTCTGCGACGAGCCGAGGAACCTCGCCCACTTCCAGGCGGCGGTGCCCTTCTTCGTCTTGGCGGACACCGCGGTGGCGTTCATGAACACCGCGTTGGCCTTCCGGGTGTTACCGGGCTCGGTGACGATGTCGAAGTCCAGGCCGGCGGTTCCGGCGAGCCCGGAGATCTGCCAGATCCCGTTGTGCCACATGGCGAGCTTGCCCGACTTGAACAGCGCGGTGTCGTAGTCGGCCTTGCCGCCGATCTCGGCGACCGTCGGCTGCACCGTGCCCGGCTTGCTGAGCAGCCACTGGGCCGCCTCCAGGCCCTTGGCGTCGTTGAACGTCGCCTTCTTGTCGTCCTCCGACAGGAAGGATCCGCCGTTCTGGGCCAGCGCCTTGTAGAACTCGTGGAAGGTGACCGGCTGGTAGTCGCCGTAGATTCCCTTGCTCCTGTCGGTCAGCTTCTGCGCCGCGGCCCGCTCGTCGGCCCAGGTCCAGTCCGCCGTCGGGTAGGCGACGCCGGCCGCGTCGAAGAGCTTCTTGTTGTAGAACAGCACCACGTCGGAGAACGTCGACGGCACCGCGTAGAGCTTGCCCTTGAACTGGAACGCCTCCAGCGCCTTCGGGTAGAGCCGGTTCGCGTCGTAGTCCTTGTCGGCCTTGGCCCGCTCGTCGAGCGGCAGCAGCGCGCCCGCGCGGGCGTACGTCACGAAGTTCTCGTAGTTGAGTTCGAACGTGTCCGGCGCCGTGCCGCCGGCGATCGCCGTCTGCAGCTTCGTGAAGTAGTCGTCGTACGCCGCGGTCTGCACCTGGACGGTGATGCCGGGGTTCTGCTTCTCGAACTCGGCCTTGATCGCGTCGAGATCCTTCAGATGGTCGGGGGCGGCGGAGAAGGTGAAGTAGGTGACCGTGCCGGTGGCGCCGTCGTCGGCTCCGCCGGACGCGTCCTGCCCGCAGGCGGCGAGCAGGGTGGCCGTGGCGAGGGCCCCGGCGGCAGCCGCCAGGAGCCGTCTTCTCGTGGTCATCGGATATCTCCTTCGGGGGTGGGGTGGTGGCTAGGACTTGATTCCGGTGAAGGTGATGCCGCGTACGACGTAGCGCTGGGCGAAGACGTACAGGGCGAGGATCGGCAGGACGGACAGGCTGGAGCCGGCCATCACCACGTTCCACGCGGTGCTGTAGCGGCCCTGGAGCAACGACAGCCCGACCGGCAGGGTCATGTGCGCCTCGGTCTGCGCGATGACCAGCGGCCAGAGGAAGGCGTTCCAGCTGGACATGAAGGCGAAGACGGCGAACGTGGCCAGCGCCGGGGCCACCAGCGGTAGCAGCACCTGGGCGAAGACCCGCAGGTGGCCGGCCCCGTCGACGTACGCCGCCTCGTCCAGTTCCTTGGGCAGTGCCAGGAATGCCTGCCGGAGCATGAACACGCCGAAGCTGGAGACCGCCGTGGGCAGCAGCAGCCCGGCGTAGCTGTCGACCAGCCCGAGGTGGCGCATCTCGATGAACAGCGGGACGATGATCACCTGCATCGGGATCATCATGGTGGCCAGGTAGAGCGCGAACACCGCGTTGCTGCCCGGGAAGCGCAGCCGGCTGAACGCGTACGCGGCGGTGGCGCTGGTGACCAGTTGCAGCAGGGTGGACACGACGGCGACGCCGACGCTGTTGGCGGCGAAGCGCCAGAACGGGAATGCGTCGCCCAGCCGGTGGTACGCCTCGACGGTGGGCGGATCGGGCAGCAGGGGCGCGTCGACCCGGGCGAGCTGCGGGTCACCGGTGAGCGAGGTGACCAGCATCCAGGCGAACGGCCCGAGCATCGCCACCGCGCCGAGAGTCAGCGCGAGGTAGCGCAGGATCTTCCTAGTCATAGTGCACCCACCTGCGTTGCAGTCGGAGCTGGACCAGGGTGACCAGGAGGATCACCGCGAAGAGCACCATGCTCATGGCGGAGGCGTAGCCGACCCGCCCGTACGAGAACGCGTAGTTGACGATCTGCTCGACCACGACGCTGGACGCGCCACCCGGGCCGCCCTCGGTCATCACCCACACCTGGTCGAAGACCTGGAAGCCGTTGATGAGGCTGATCACGGTCACGAAGAACAGCGACGGGGAGAGCAGCGGCAGGGTGACGCTGCGCAGCCTGCGCCACCAGCCGGCGCCGTCGAGGGCGGCGGCCTCCAGCAGGTCACGCGGGATGGCCTGCAGGCCGGCCAGCAGGATCACCGCGACGAAGCCGACGTCCTTCCAGACGGAGGCGAGCACCACGGACGGCATCGCCCAGTCCGGGTCGGTCCACCACCCGGGTCCGGCCACGCCGACCGCGCCGAGGATCCGGTTGACCAGCCCGTCGGCCGGGTTGAGCAGCCACTTCCACAGCAGCGACACCGCCACCCAGCTGCTGATCACGGGCAGGAAGAAGACGGCCCGGTAGAGGGTCATCGCGGGCAGCTTCGCGTCGAGCAGCAGCGCCACGGCGAGCCCGCAGACCAGCACCAGGGGCAGGTAGCCGGCCAGGTAGGCCAGGGTGTGACCGAGCGCGGCGTGGAACTCGGCGTCGCCCAGCAGTTCGGTGTAGTTGTCCAGGCCGACGAAAGTCGGTACGCCGATCAGGTTCCAGTCCTGCAGGCTCACCCAGGCGGTGCCGGCCATCGGGCCGATCCAGAACCCGAGCAGCAGCACCAGGCTGGGAGCGAGAAAGCCGGCCGCCGCGGCCATGTTCCGCACCCGGCGGCCGGTGGTGCGGCGGCGGTAGCGCCTCCCCGCGTCGCGGGGTGCCGGTCGGGTGGTCGCGGCGGCGGGCGGCGCGGTCATTGGGACACCTCGGCACCGGGGAACGCGGCGAGCCGGGCCCGGATCGCGTCGCCCTGCGCCTCCGCGTTCAGCGTGAACGGTGCCCGGAGCACCAACGCGGCCGCGCCCAGCGCCCACTTCGCGTCGTCCCACGGGTCGACGTGGACGCTGACCCCGTCGGCCATCGGCGGGAACATGCCCGCGCGCAGGGCGGTGAGGAATCCCTCGGCCAGGTGGGTCCAGGCCAGCGTCCCCTCACCGCTGACCAGCACCGCCTGCGGGTCGAGCACGGTGGCCAACCCGGCCGCGACGGCGCCGAGGCGCTCGCCCGCGGCGCGGTAGACGGCCCGGGCCGCCGGGTCGCCGCGGTCCGCCGCCGCCCGGAGGACGGCCGATCCGGCGTCCGGGCCGACGGCACCCAGCTTCCGTGCCTCGGCGAGCAGGGCCGCGTCACTCACGTACGTTTCCAGGCAGCCGCGCTTGCCGCAGTGGCAGGGCGGCCCGTCGGGGTCGATCGGCAGGTGCCCGAGCTCACCGGCGGCGCCGTGCCCGCCCCGGCGCAGGTCGCCGCCGAGGACGACGGCCCCACCGACGCCCTGCCCGAGGGTGATGGTCAGAAAGTCCTCATACGGCCGGCCGAGCCCGTAGAGGTGCTCGTAGGCCGCCAGGGTGTTGACGTCGTTGTCGACCAGCACCGGCGCGTTGAGCAGCCGGCTGAGATAGTCGCGCAGGGGCATGTGCCGCCAGCCGAGCAGTGGCGCCTCGACCAGGCCGGTGCGGCTGTCGACGAAGCCGGGAACACCGAGCCCGACGCCGAGCAGCGGTGGATGACCGGCCGCGGCGACGTGCGGCGCGAGCAGCTCGGACAGGGCGTCGAAGGGGTTGACGGCGCTCTCGTCGAACGGTGCCGCGAAGGTGTCCAGGACAGTGCCGTCGAGGTCGGCGCGTACCCCGGTGAGCCGACCGGCGGCGACCTTGACGCCGATCGCGTGTGCGGCCGGGCCCACCACGGCGAGCAGCTCGCTCGGCCGTCCGCCGCGCGGCATGCCGTCGTCGACCTTGTGGATGACGCCCGCCTCGATCAGGGAGCGGGTGACCGCCGTGACGGTCGGTGGGCTGAGGCCCAGCCGCCGGGCGATGTCAGCACGCGAGATCGGCCCGTGTCGCCCGATCAGGGCCAGCACGGCGACCCGGTTGACGTCTCGCAGGCGGGGACCTGAGGTCGCAGCCGTCACGGCACACTTCCTTCCGAAGCCAAATTCGATGGCCGAAGAAAGTCTCGGAAGATAGGGCCGACGTGTCAATCCCCAACCGGGGCCAAAGTTGCGACACCACCCGCCGTCCGGTCGAACCGGTCCGGACGGATTCGACCGAAATGCCGGACACCCCTCGAGTCAGACCTGTCGCCCCCGGGGAGGTGGCGGTGATGGTCGCGGCCACCGCCGCGGCCCGTAGCGACGCCTACTGTGCGCTGGCGTGGGGATCCAGACTGGCCGAACTCAGCGTTCCGGCTGGCGTTCTCCACCATCAACGATGCGCTCGGAGCGCGGCCAGATCCACAGCTCGCCGCAAAGGCACCTCGGCTCGTCCGCCAAGCCGTCACGTACGGCGGGCCAGTCTAGGCACACCGCCACTCCGCCCTCGGTTCGCAGATCCGCACCAGTCCCCACCGGTCGGCGTCGCCGACTGTGGCGCTTCAGGCGCCGTCCGGCCACCCGACGACGCGTTCGGCGACGGCTCCCCGAAGGTTGGCCCCGTCCCACCGCGCCCGGGCCGAGCGGCGGCATGCGAGGACCTTCAACTCCTGCCTGGCTCGGCCAACGGGAAGCTCGTATGTCTGGTCCACGTGCCGCTGTCATCGAACTGAGCCATGAGCGACACCTTCCGGGCAAGTCCCCGCAGTGGCAGATGCTGCTCGATAGCCCGTTCTGCAGCCTGCATGTCCGCCAGGTCGCAGCCATCAGCCACCGTCAGATGCGGAACGACGTCGTCAAACTGCCCCTCGTACGGCGGGAAAGCCGGGAAGGCCGCATGCACGAGCTCGGTGAGCATCCGGAACGGCTGGGAATCCTCCGGCGCGAGCCACAGGACCTCGTCGCCAAACCATGCGGTGCGGGTCAGCCGGAAGTCGAACGCGGCCGTGCCGGCGAAGATCCGTTGCAGCTCAGCTACGACCATCGCGTCGATCTGAGCTGGAGGCACAAACGGAAACAGCACGGTGATGTGCGCCGGGACTCCTAACCTGGCGGTGGCGTCGAGGACATCACGGTGGCACCCCACTGCCGCTTCGGCCTCCGGGACCTCGACCACCAGGGCACTTCGACCCAACACCGCCCCCATGGCGCGATCCTAGATCTCGTCACGCGGATCCTGCGACTCGACATAGCCAGCAGCCCCCGTCCGGCGCCCGCCGAGTCAAACCTGACCAGGACGCGCTACCGCCAGGACTCACTCGTGACTGATGCCTGGTCCGGACGGGCCAGGGCCGGCACCTCAGCCGGCCGGCGGGGCGCTGGCCTCGACGAACTGTCCGCCGGCCAGCCGTAGCCAGCAGGACCGGGCGATGGTCGTACGCGTCGTCGTCACCTGCCACGTTCACTCCGTTCTCCGGCGACCAGCTCTCATCATCACGCGAACCTGCGGCCCACCGCGCCCCGCACCCGAGCCGCTACGAGGTCGTGCGGATCCCGTCGACGAGGCGGGGAAGGCCGAGCGGGTTGGCCTCGCGCAGCTCCGGTGGGAGCAGCGGGTCCGGGGTGTTCTGGTAGCAGACCGGCCGCAGCCAGCGCTCGATCGCGGTGCTTCCCACCGAGGTCGAGCCGCTGGTGGAGGCGGGGTACGGACCGCCGTGCTGCATGGCGGGGGCGACCGTCACCCCGGTGGGCCAGCCGTCCACGACGACCCGCCCCGCGATCCCGCTCAGCCCGGCGACCAGTTCCGCCGCCGCGGCGTCCCGCTCGTCGGCGCCCAGGTGCACGGTCGCGGTGAGGTTGCCCGGCAGGGCGCCGAGCACCGCGTCCCGCTCGACCGTCGAGCCGTAGCGGACCAGCACGGTCACCGGCCCGAAGCACTCCTCCAGCAGTTCCCGGTACGGGCCGCCCTCGGCGAGCCGCGACGCCGCGACGGTCAGCAACCCCGGCCGGACCGCCAGGGGCGTCTCGTCGTCGCCGGCCTCCCCCGCCCCGAGCGGTTCGGCGACGCCTGGGAGCGCGGCGCGGGAGCGGACTCCGGCGAGGAACGCCTCACGCATGCGCGGGTCGAGCAGTGGCCCGGACGGGACCGTCGCCGTGACGACCGCCCGGATGACGGCGTCGCCCGCCGGTCCCGCCGGGAGCAGGACGAGGCCCGGCTTGACACAGAACTGGCCCAGACCCTGGGTGTACGAGGCGGCAAGCCCCGCTCCGATCTCGTCCGCTCTGGTCTCGGCCGCCCGCGTGGTCACCACGACCGGGTTGAGGCTGCCCAACTCGCCGTGGAACGGGATCGGCCGCGGCCGGGAGGACGCGATGTCGAACAACGCGCGGCCGCCGCGCACCGAGCCGGTGAACCCGACGGCGGCGGTGAGTGGGTGGCGGACGAGTTCCGGGCCCGCGTCGAAACCGTGGACCAGGCGGACAACGTCCTCGGGCAACCCGACCTCGGCCGCCGCGGAGCGGAGGATCCGGGCACACAGGACGGAGGTGGCCGGATGGTCCGGGTGCGCCTTGACCACGACCGGGCATCCCGCGGCCAGCGCACTCGCGGTGTCGCCGCCCGGCACGCTGAAGGCCAGCGGGAAGTTGCTCGCCGCGAAGACCGCGACCACGCCCAGCGGCACCTTGTAGCGCCGCAGGTCGGGGCGGGGCGCGGGCGCCGCCTGCGGGTCGGCGTGGTCGATGATCACGTCCAGGTAGCCGCCCGCCTCGACCACGTCCCCGAACGCGCGGAGCTGGTAGCAGGTGCGGGCGAGCTCGCCGGTGAGCCGTACCCGGCCGAGCGCCGACTCCGCATCGGCGGCCGCGATGATCTCCTCACCGTTCTTCTCCAGGAGCGCGGCCGCCGTGCGTAGCAGGTCGGCCCGCGCGGCGCGGTCCCTGAGTGCCGGGGCGGCCGCGGCGGCGGCCCGCACCGCCTCGTCCACGTCCTCCGCCGTCGACTCGGTCGCCACGCGTCCCCGCGGGGCTCCGGTACGCGGGTCGATGCTCAGCACGTCACTCACCGTCTCGTCCTCTCTGTTGCGTCGGTTCTCCGGCCGCCTCGACGGGCGTCGTGTCTTCGGTCAGGGCGGCGAGCTCGCCCAGGGGCACCGGTACGGCGAGGCTGCGCGTGGCCAGGCTGCGCAGGTCCTCGGACGTGGTATCGCGTCTGCTCAGGCAGGCCGCGATCCCGGCGGTGGCGAAGCCGCACACCCGCCCCTGGCACCAGCCCATCCCCGGCCGGGCGAGCATCTTCAAGGTGCGCGCATCCTCCGCGCCGAGGTCGTCGTGCGCCTGCCGCAGGTCACCGTACGAGACCTCCTCACAGCGGCAGACCGGGGTCGTCTCGGACAGCCACTGCGGCCACGCGGGCGGCACCGGATAGGTCCGGTGCATGGCAGCGGCGAAGCGGCGCCCGCGCCGGACGGCGCGGCCCAGTCGCCTCATCGCGGCCGGATCGGCCGGGCGGCCCAGTGCGTCGGCGAGAGCCAAGGCGCTCAACCGTCCTTCCTGGACAGCCAGGGCCGCGCCGCCCACGCCGGTCGCCTCGCCGGCGACGTACAGTCCTTCGACGCTGCTGCGCTGGCGGTCGTCTACGGTCACGACGAGAGATCCGTCGACGTCCTTCGCCGTCTGCGCACCGAGCATGAGCGGCAGCTCGAGCGACGGGGTGAAGCCCCAGCCGAGGGCCACGACGTCGACGGGCATCTCCTCGTCCGGCCCGGTCGGGCGGCCGTCACGGTCCGCCCTGGCGAGCCGGACCGCCTCGACCCGGTCGCTTCCGAGGATCTCCCGGATCACCGTTCTGGTCCTGTACGGGATGCGGTGTCGGGCCATGAGTGCCGCGTACTGCAGTGCCTCGACGCCCTTGCCGGGCGCGGAGATCGCGCCGGCCGGGTCGCGCAGCCAACCGAGCGTGCCGTTGGCCTCGACGACGGCCGCGACGGTCACCCCGGCCCGCGCGAGGCCGGTGGCCACGGGAAGCAGGAACGGGCCGGTGCCGGCGACGACGGCTCGCCGTCCCGCCGTGGTGCGGTGCCCCTTGAGCAGGGCCTGCACCCCGCCCGCGGTCATCACGCCGGGCAGGTCCCAGCCGGGGAGGGGCAGCTGCCGGTCGTATCCCCCGGGGCACAGGATCAGTGCCCGCGTGACGAGTGTGCGGTCCGTCCCGCCGGCCGTGGCGATGGTGGCCGTCATCCGGAGGATGAACGCGCCGCTGTCGTCGCGGGTGACGAGCCAGACCTGGTGGCCGGGGAGGTAACGGATCCGGCCGGCGGCCCGGAGGGCGTACATGCGGTCCCGCAGCCGGGCGAAGACCGGCCAGCCGTGATGGCCGGCGGAATCGTCGGGGCGGGCATGGTTCTCGTCGTAGTGCCGCCAGTACTGCCCGCCGGGCTGCCCGGCGGTGTCGATCAGGGCGACGCCGAGCCCGGCCTCGGCGGCCTCGACGGCGGCGGCGAGGCCGGCCGGACCCGCGCCGACCACGGCGACGTCAGGCACCTGCGGCATCGGCGTTCCTCCGGTCTCCGGCGTCCTCGCGGTCCGCGCCGGCCTCGGCGTCGTCGCCGAGGGTCATGCCGTCGGCGGCGGCGACCAGGCAGGCGCGCTGGTCGGGGACGCCGTCGACGGTGATCAGGCAGTCGAAGCAGACGCCGATGCCGCAGAACAATCCCCGGGGCCGACCGCCCTTACGGGTGGTGCGCCAGTCGTGGATTCCGGCGGCGACCAGCGCGGCGGCGACGCTCTGGCCGGGCTCCGCCGCAACGGTGCCGCCACGGAAGGTCATCTGGTGAGTCATCGGGGTTCCTTCTCGGCGTCCGCGAATCGGTCCGGGGCGAACGGCGTGAGGTCCAGGTCCGGCCGCTCCCCAATGAGCGCCTGGGCGATCAGCCTGCCGGTGCCGGCGGACAGGCCGATGCCGGCGCCCTCGTGGCCGCAGGCGTGCCAGAGGCCGGGCGCGCGGGGGTCGGGACCGATGACGGGCAGGTGATCTGGGCAGTATGGGCGGAAGCCGAGGTAGGTGCGCATCGCGCGGACCTCGCGAAGCATCGGAAACAGCGTGATCGCCTTGGCCGCGAGCGTGCTGATCGCGGTGACGGAGACGGTCCGGTCGAACCCGACGCGCTCGCGCGACGCGCCGACGAGGATGGTGCCGCTGGCGGTCCCCTCGACGACGGGCGAGGTCTGCAGGGCCGCGTCGGAGCTGGCCACGTCGCCGACGTACTCGGCGGCGTACACCTTGTGGCGGATCGTCCGGGGCGGCATCGGCTGGGTGACCAGGACGAAGCCGCGGCGGGGCAGCACCGGGACGCGCACCCCGGCGAGGTCGGCGACCCCGCCGGCCCACGTGCCGGCGGCGTTGAGCACCGCCCCGGCGGAGATGTCGCCCCCGGTGGTCCGCACGCCCGTCACCCGGGTGCCGTCGCGCAGGAAGCCCGTCACCTCGGTGCGGGTGTGCACCTGTGCCCCTCGCTCGCGCGCCAGCCGCAGCAGCTGCGCCGCGACCAGCATGGGCTGAACCTGGGCGTCCTGCGGATAGAAGGCGCCGCCGGCGAGCTCCGGGGCAAGGTGCGGCTCGTAGTCGCGCAACTCGGTGCGCGCGACGTCGCGGACCTCGACACCGCACCGGCGCTGCCGGACGGCGAGGTCGCGCAGCGATGCGACGCTCTGCTCTGACGCCGCGACGATCAGGCCGCCCTTGGCCTCGAACTCCCACAGGTCGGCGTGTTCCGCGAGTTCCTCGCGCCAGACCCGCTGCGAGTACAACGCCAGGTCGAGCTCGGGGCCGGCCTCCTTGTCGGACACCAGCACGTTGCCCTCGCCGGCGCTGGAGGTGCCCCCGGCGATCGCGCCGCGATCGACGACGACCACCCGCACCCCGGCCAGCGACGCGAAGTAGGCGCTGGCAGCGCCGACGACCCCCGCCCCGACCACCACAAGATCCGCGCTGGTCATGTGGCGTCCTTGGCGCCACCTGCCCACAGACCTCGCACGTGCCCGATGTGCCGGTGCATCAGCAACTCGGCCCCGGACGGGTCGCGGGCTTCGATGAAGTCCAGGATCTCGTGGTGCTCGGCGGCTGAGCGGCCCAGGCTGCCGCTCTCCAGCAGCGGGGTCAGGCCGAGCAGCCGGGTCTGCGAGCGCAGGTCGGCGACGACGTCGACCAGGAACCGGTTGCGGCTGTAGCCGAGCAGGGTCAGGTGGAAGACGTGGTCGGCCTCGATGTAGCCGACCAGGTCGCCCCGCTCCGCCGCGTCGACGATGGCCTGCGCGAGTGTCCGCAGTTCGGGGATGTCCTCCTTCGGGATCACCGCCACCACGTCCCGCACGGTCGGCGGCTCGATGAGCAGCCGCACGGCGGCCAGGTTGTCGAGGTCCTCCTCGGACACCTCGGTGATCCGGAAGCCCTTGTTCGGGTGGGGGACGACCAGACCGCCCTTCACCAGGTCGAGCATGGCCTCCCGTACCGGTGTGGGCGAGACGCCGAGCTGCGCGCCCAGCGCGGGCGCCGAGTAGACCACGCCGGGCTCGAGCTTGCCGGAGATGATCGCGGCGCGCAGGGCCTCCCTGATCCGGTCGCGGAGATTCTCCCTGCGGCCGACGCCGGGCAGATCCGGGACGGGCGCGGGGCTCACAGCAGGAACCCCGCCGGGAACGGGTCGGTGGGGTCGAGGTGGAACTGCGAGGTCGCGGTGATCCACGCCCGCCCGGTGATCGAGGGCAGCACGGCGGGCAGCGACCCGACCGTGGTCTCGCCGAGCAGCCGGCCGGTGAAGCGGGTGCCGATGAACGACTCGTTGACGAAGTCCTCACCGAGGCCCAGTTCGCCGCGCGCGTGCAGCTGGGCCATCCGGGCGCTCGTGCCCGTGCCGCAGGGGGAACGATCGAACCAGCCGGGATGGATGGCCATGGCGTGCCGGGACAACGAGGCGGTGGAGCCGGGGGCCTTCAGATAGACGTGGTGACAGCCGCTGATGTCGTCGCGTTCGGGGTGGATCGGCGGGTCCTGCTCGTTCACCGCCTCCATGATCGCCAAGCCGGCGGCCAGCAGGTCACCGGCGCGGGACCGGTCGAAGGGCAACCCCAGCTCCGCCAGCTCGACGATCGCGTAGAAGTTCCCGCCGAAGGCCATGTCGTACCCGACGTTCCCGAAGCCCGGCACCTGCACCTTCCGGTCCAGCGCGTACGAAAACGACGGGACGTTCTGGATGGTGACCGACTCGGCCGCGCCGTTGCGCACCGCCACGGACGCGACGACCAGTCCGGCGGGGGTGTCGAGCCGGATCGTGGTCACCGGTTCGACGACGGGCACCATCCCGGTCTCAACGAGCACCGTCGCCACCCCGATGGTCCCGTGGCCGCACATCGGCAGCAGCCCGGAGACCTCGATGAAGAGCACGCCGTAGTCGGCGTCGGGACGGGTCGGCGGCTGCAGGATCGCCCCGCTCATCGCGCTGTGGCCGCGCGGCTCGTACATCAGCAGGGTGCGGATGTCGTCGCTGTGCTCCATGAACCACAGCCTGCGCTCGGCCATGGTCGCCCCGGGGATCGTGCCCATGCCGCCGACGACGACTCGGGTGGGCATGCCCTCCGTGTGCGAGTCGACGGCATGGAACGTGCGGCGGGACCTCATCGGTAGCCCTTGCTCAGGACGGCTTCGGTGTCGGCGGTGATCCGGGCCGCCAGCTCGGACGGAAGCGGCAGTCGCGGCGGACGGCAGGCCCCGCCCTTACGGCCGGCGACGTCCATCGACAGCTTGATCGACTGGACGAACTCGGTCTTGGAGTCCCAGCGCAGCAGCGGATGCAGGTCGCGGTAGATCGGCACCGCCTTGGCGATGTCGGCGGGGTCGCCCGAGGTGGCCAGCCGGTAGAGCTCCACGGTGCTCTCCGGGATCGCGTTCGGATAGCCGGCGATCCAGCCGACGGCTCCGGCGAGGCCCAACTCGAGCAGCACGTCGTCGGCACCGACCAGGAGGTCCAGGCCAGGTGCCAGCTCGGCGATCTCGTACGCCCGGCGGACGTCGCCGGTGAACTCCTTCACGCCGACGATCAGGCCCTCGTGGAACAGTTCGGCGAGCAGCGAGGGAGTGAGGTCGACCTTGGTGTCGATGGGGTTGTTGTAGGCGACGACCGGCAGCCCGGCCCGGGCGACCTCGCGGTAGTGCTCGACGACGGCCGCCCGGTCGGCGCGGTAGGCGTTCGGCGGCAGCAGCAGGACGGAGGTGGCCCCGGCCGCGGCGGCCTGCTCGGTCCAGCGGCGGGCCTCGAGCGCGCCGTAGGCGGCGACGCCGGGCATCACACCGAACCCGGCGGGGGCGGCCTGGACGGCCACCTCGACGACGCGGGCCCGCTCCTCCGGGGTCAGCGTCTGGTATTCGCCGAGCGAGCCGTTGGGCGTCACCCCGTCGCAGCCGCCGGCGGCGAGGAACCGCACGTGCTCGGCGAACGAGTCGTAGTCGACGGAGAGGTCGTCATGGAAGGGCAGTGCCGTCGCGACGTTGACGCCGCGCCACGGCTTGGCAGGGGTGGTCATTGGGATCTCCTTGGTGGTCGGATCGAGAAGTCTGACAGCGCGCTATCTCACATGATCTGAGCCGCCATCCACTTCTCCAGACCGTCGGCCTCCAGCGGCAACGCGCGGGACAGCACCTCCGTGCCGTCCGGCGTGACGAGGAGGTCGTCCTCGATGCGCACGCCGATCCCGCGCAGCTCCGGAGGCACGGTCAGGTCGTGCGCGTGGAAGTACAGCCCGGGCTCGACGGTGAGCACCATGCCGGGTGCCATGACGGCGCCCTGATAGGCCTCCGCCGCGGCCCGGCCGCAGTCGTGCACGTCCAGCCCCAGGTGATGGCCGATGCCGCACACCAGATAGCGCCGGTGGTGCTGGCCGGTGTCGGAGAGCGCCTCGTCCACGGAGACCGGTAGCAGTCCCCAGTCCGCCAGCCCCCGCGCGATCACCTCCATCGCCGCATGGTGGAACTCGGTGAACCGGCGGCCGGGGCCGACCGCCGCCAGCCCGGCCCGGTGGGCCTGTTCCACCAGGTCGTGCACCTGCCGCTGTGCGGGAGAGAACTGGCCGGAGGCGGGGAACGTGCGGGTGACGTCGGCGGTGTAGAAGCTCCTGACCTCGACGCCCATGTCGAGCAGGAGCACCTCGTCGGGCAGCACCGGGCCGTCGCAGCGCACCCAGTGCAACGTGGGCGCGTGGCGGCCACTGCCGACGATCGTGGCGTAGCCGGGGGCGTTGCCGTACGCCCTGGCGTACCGGTCGAAGGTGCCCTGCAGCCACCGCTCCCCGGGCCCGGCGATCGCGGTGGGGATCTCGCGGACGACCGCGGCGAAGCCCTCGACCGTGCGGTCCACGGCCTCCCGGAGCTGCCCGATCTCCCACTCGTCCTTGTACATGCGCAGTTCGGCGAGGGTCCGGCCCACCTCCTCGTCCCGGGTCACGTCCTCGGTGAGCTCCGCGAGCGGCCGGACCTCGACGCCCAGCGCTCGCGCCCAGTCGGCCGGTCCCGGAGCGGCCCCGACCCACAGCTCGCCGTAACGGGCGTCGGTCCAGAACCCGGAGTCGCCGGGGACAGCGGGCGGTGGCAGGTAGAGCGTGGCGTCGCCGTCGCGCAGCACCACCACGGCGTGCTCGATCCCGCAGCCGGTCACCCAGACGAAGTCGCTGTCCGGGCGGAAGTCGTACGTCGTGTCGTTGCTGCGCACGGGCGCCTCCCCCGCCGCCAGCACGATGGTCCGGCCCGGGAGCGCCTCGGCCAGCCGGGCCCGGTGGGCGGCGGCTGCGTCGGCGGCGCCGGGGACGACCGACGGGGTGCGGTCCGGCACGCCCCATCCGGTGTTCATGTATTCCGCGAACGCCGCGATCTCGGACAGCTTCGGCGGCTTACCTTCACGCAACTGCGGCTCCTCCTGTCTGGCCGACCGGCCGGCCCGGTCCTCCGTCGGCTCGGGTCGCGGGTTCACCGGTGACTCCTCCGCCCAGTTCCCGGACCAGCTCGGTCAGCCGGCTGAAGACCCGGTCGTCGCCGATGCCGTCGTGCTCGTACTCGTTGGTGACCCAGGTCTGGACGTTTCCGACCCGGGAGGCGGTGTCCAGTTGCAGGCCGGCGTCCACGTACATGTCGTCGTAGTAGACGGCGGCGGCCACCGGGATCTCGTTGCCGGCCAGCCGGTCGAGGTCGTAGAGCTGCGGCCACTCCGCTCGGGCGGCCAGCAGCTCGACGGCGCCGCGGAACGGGCGCAGTTCGGCGATCTCCTCGAACATCCAGGGATAGATCATCTCGCCGGTGAACAGCAGCGGCCTGGCTTCCTCGGCGAACTGCGGGTGCCGCGCCCGTTCGGCCTGCGCCGCCCAGGCGGTGGCGGCGGCGCCGTGGCCGTAGATGCTCTCCTGCAGGGCCGCGAACAGGGGGTTGTCGCTGTACGAAGTCCTGGCCAGCACCTGGTGCAGAAAGGTCGTCGACAGCTCGGTCCCCGAGAACGCCTCGTCGAGCAGCCAGTGCATGCGCTCGTATCCGGGCTTCATGCCGAAGTCGATGCCGAGCGACTGCAACCGCCGGACCGTGAGCACGTCGCCGTCGGGCAGCAGCACATCGCCCTCGGCCAGCCGGTCGGCGATCCGGCTCACCTGTGCCACCTGGTGCGGGTAGCGCCGGTAGAACGCCCGGTTCTTCGCCTCGACCCGGGGATAGGTGCGCCGGTAGACCTCGGCCGCCGACGGGTCGAGACCGGGCAGTCCGCCGGTGACGTAGCAGGCACTCAGGCCTTCCGGGGCCTTCGAAAGGTAGGTCAACGTGAGGAAGCCGCCGTAGGACTGCCCGAGGGTGGACCAGCGCCGGCCGCCGAAGACGGTCTTCCTCAGGTGCTCGTGGTCGGCGACGATCGAGTCGGCCCGGAAGCACGCGAGAAAGCCGGCGGCCTCCTCGGCCGACGCGAACCCGCTCATCCGGCGACCGTCGACGCGGGTGCTGCGGCCGGTGCCGCGCTGGTCCGCCAGGACGACGCGGTAGTCGCGCAGTGCCTGGCCGAGCCAGCCGGACCGGTCGAGCGGGCGGGGGCCCTTCCCGCCCGGTCCGCCCTGCAGGTAGACCAGGCACGGCAGATCCTCACCGGCCCGTACCGGATCGACGATCTCACGGGCGAAGAGCTGGATGGTGCCACGCGCCGGGTCGGACCAGTCCAGCGGCACGTCGGTCACGTGATCGCGGACCCGCATGCCGGGGATCGTGTAACTCGCGGTAACGGTCATCGGGCCCACTTCTCCTGCCGGACGCGCTCGGGGCTGCGCCGCCCAGATGCCATCAACGCCCCCCCAGTAAGGTGTGCCATTGCACTGATCCTAGACGCAGCCGCGAACACTGCATAGAGGGGGGCAACCGGGAAGCGAGCGCGGCCCGCCAAGCGAAGGCGGGCAGCCGCGACCCGACCGGCAATCGCCGTGGGCGAGGTGACATGACGCCCAGGCTGGCCCCGCTCGCCGGACCGCCTCGGCCCTAAAAGCGGATAGATAGCCATAAGAGGCACCGAACGCCTCCCCCAGTAACATTGCACTCGACTGGTCGATCCAGTGCAGGGCGACAACGGTAAGAGACTGGTGGGCCGGCGACTGCCGGCCCACCAGATGTTCCTGTTGCAGCAACGGCGCGCTACAGAGCCGCGCAGTCACCGCCCTTGGCACCGGTCACCGTGTTCGGCGCGCCGAAGTCCTTCACCGCCGCGCTGTTGCCGGTGCAGCTCAGCGGTCCGTTGACCCGGCTACCGACCAGGATCGGCCCGTAGGCGCCGGCCAGCCGGCTGAACCGGTCGTTGGCCGTCACCTGGACGTTGTCCGACAGGGTGAGCGAGCCGTTGAAGGTGCTGCCCGCGATGGTCACGTCCCGGGTGGCTCCGGTGATCCGGGCGAGGCCGTTCACCGTGCTGCCGAACAGCTGCACCGCCTGAGCGCCGGTCGCCGTCAACCCGCCGTCGATCGAGCTGTCACTGACCACCAGCGAAGCGCCCGGACGCACCGACACCCCACCGTTCACCTGGGCACCCTTGAGGCAGGTCACCCCCTCGCTGACCACGACCCGCGGCTGCTGGCCGGTCAGGGTACGCGTGCAGTCGGGCGACGAGCCCGGCAGCACCGTGGCCCGGTAGGCGCTCGGCTCGCCGACGTTGCCGGCCGCGTCGATGGCCCGGTGCTCGACCAGGTGCGTGCCGAACCCCGGCACGAACCCGCCGCCCGGGTGGTCGTCGGGCAGGGTCTGCTCGAACGCCGCCTTCGACAGGCCGCCGGTACCGAGGTTGCCGTACGTCAGGGCCTTGATGTTCGTGCCCGAGTGACGGAACTGGAACGGCGACTCGGGCATCGGCTGCTCGGGGAACCCGAAGTAGTTGAACCAGCCGTCCTTGTTCAGCCGGAGCTGACCAACGACGTAGCGGTCCTCGGCATAGCCGGTGTGGTCGTCCTGCGGGTCCAGCCACATGTCCCACCCGTTGAAGTACACCGGGTGCTCCATGTTGTCCCCGAGCCGGGTCAGCGGCTCCGACAGGGTACGCGGCGCGGTCGGCATCGCGTTGTCGACGGTCCAGTCGATCCGGTCGGAGACGCCACCCGGATCGGCCGGGTCGGTCACCGTGGCGGCCAGCTGGTGGGTGCCCGGCGCCAGTTTCAGCGCGCCGAGGTCGAGGTTGCGGCTGTTGTGCGGGTTCGGCAGCGTCTTGCCGTCGAGCGACCAGGCCACGTCGAGGATCCGGTCGGCCGGGTGGTCGGTCCGCACGTAGACCACCTCGTCGCCGGCGACCGGCTGGGTGTTCGGCGTGGAGCCGGTGATGGTCGCGGCCGGCGACGACGGGGTCACCTTGGTGTCACCCACCGTCCACTGCCGGGTCTGCACGAACCGCGCTCCGTTGTAGCCCGAGTTCGTGGCCGTGTTGGCGGTCGACGGGTTGCGAACCCAGTCGATGCCGTCCGGCCCCACCGGGTCCCGCACCTCGACGTGCACCACGGTCCCGGCGGGCAGGTCCAACTCGCCGAGGTCGAGGCTGCTGCTGTTGTGCGTGTCGAGCACGGTGCCGTTCGGACCACCGACTCGCCAGGTGACCTGCAGCTCGTGGTAGCGCGGCTGTCCGGGCTCGACCCACAGCACGCTGTCGGACGCCACGGTGCCCAACGGGCTGTGCCGGACGTTCATCTGCCCGGAGTTACGCATCCCGGTCACCCGGGCGACCATGTGCTCGAGGCCGATCTGGTCGAAGTCGAACCCGATCCAGCGCATCATCGAGTGCTCGCTCGGCCGGCGCTGGCCGCACGGGTACATGCCGCCGCCCTCGTGCGTCCCGATCGTGCCGCCGGACAGGCTCTCCTCGCCGATCCAGCGCCACCACTTCTGCTGGTCCTCGACCATCTTCTGCGGGTCGCGGTAGATGGTGTGGTGGAAGCTGCTGGGCTCACCGCCGGTGTAGCAGGGCCGCACCACGTCGCGGGACGAGTACGGGTACTCGTCGACCAACGTGCCGAGCGAGTGGCCGATCTCGTGCAGCGAGATCAGCGGGCCCTGCGGGGAGCCGCCCGAGGTCGTCGCCTGGGTGCCGCCGATCCCGCCGTAGGTGAACGTGTTGAAGATCGCCAGGGTCTGCAGGTTCTGCGCCGTGCGCGGGATACCCAGGACCGGCGCGACGTAGTTGTCGATGATCCGGTTGTGCGCCTGGTTCCCGGTCTCGCACGGGTTCACACCCGCTGGGTAGTAGGCGGCGTAGCTCGCGCAGTTCACCGGCGCACCGCCGTAGACGGTGCCGCGCGACAGGGGATCGTTACAGCCGTTCTGGTAGATCATTCGCAGCGCGGTGTTCTTGGCGTCGATCGGGCCCTCGCGCTGGCCGGTGTCCCGGATCGTGCCGTCCGGGTTGCGTACCCGGCCGTCCGGGTCGCACCGGACGCCGTAGTCGATCGAGGCGATCTCCACCGCGTACACGTTGATGTAGTCGCGGTAGGTCCGGAACGGCTCCGTGGCCCACATGATGGCCAGGTTGCGGTCCACGTCCTTCAGGAAAATCCCCTGCTGGTCCCACTGGTAGCCGTCACCGAGGATGATCAGATTCAACCGCTCGGCCGCCGGGCCGGTGACTTGAATCGGATGCACCTTCGGGTTGGGCAACGGCATCGGCGGGCCGTCCGCCGGGGCGCCGCTCGCCGGGCCGGCGCCGGTCAGCAAGCCGGCCACCAAGGCTAGCGCCGCGAGGGTCGCGACCTTCAGTCTCACTCGCTCTCCACCTCACCTTCATCCGCCGGCGTTCCCTCCGGCCACCGGAAGCTGCCCCCGGTACCGAGCGAGAACCACCGGACACCTGACAGAACTTCCGTGGGCGCCGCCCGTCCAACGTCTACGTGCGCCGCCCACGGAAGCCTCCGTGCTACTTCGTCACTTGCCGATGCGCGACCGGGCGGCCGCCGACACGATGGCCCCGCGCTGCCCCGAGGTGACCACCCCAGCCGCGACCAGCTGGTCCGCGACCTGGTTGACGTGGGTCACGAACTGGCCGTGGTTCGACCACTGCTCCCCGTCGAGGAGGTGGTCGTTGATCGTGCAGTTGCCGGCCAGCGGGTGGTTGGGCACACCGCTGTCGACGCCGCCGACCACCACCGTCGCCCGGGCGTCGGTGCTCGCGCAGACCGGCATCGCCAGCGGGCCGCCGACCACGGGCAGCCGCAGGGCCGTTGCGGCCAGGTCGACGTTGAGCACGGTGCCCGGGGCCGGGTGCAGCGTGAACTCGTGGTCGGTGGAGAAGACCATCAGGCCGATCCGGTAGCCGGCCGGGATGACCTGGTCATCCGGCTGCAGCGGCACGGTCACGTCGACGAACTCGCCGGGCACGAGCGGCTCGCTCCGGGTGAGCGAGTGGCGGTTCTGCGGGTCCGCCCAGCCCCGGGTGATGATGCTCGTCGTGGTGCCCCGGGTGCTCGACTCGCAACCCGATCCGCCGGTCCACGGCAGCCGCACCAGCGCCACCGACAGGTTGGCCGCCGGCTTGCTCGCGCTCATCCGGAGCGTCACCTGCGCCGTACCGGAGATGTGCACCGGCGCGGTGAGTTCCGGCGTCACGTAGAGCAGCCGATGGTCGGACACCGTGGTGGCCAGCGCGCCGGCATTGCACGCGGTGTTGCCGGCATCGACCAGCGACTCCACACCCTTGCCGGGCCGAGCCAACGAGGTCAGCTCGCCGGTGGTGTTACCGCCGGGCTTCAGCACCATGGTGACCGGCGCCGCGGCCGGGTTGGGGTAGTCCGCGTACGGGGTGAGCTGGCTGGCACCGGTCTCGTTCCGCACCACCCAGGCCCGGGCGTCGTTCTCGACCCCGTTCTGGACGCCGTACAGGTAGCGGGTGAACCACCGGTTGCGCATGTCCAGCGGCGGGGCACCGCCGTGTCCGCCCTGGTGGTAGTACGCCTGCACCGGCGTCCCCTGTGCCTTCAGCGCCTCGAGGATCCGCACGCTGTGCTCGGGCACCACGTTCCAGTCGTTGAACCCGTGCGCCATCAGAGTGGCGGCCTTGACGGTCCCGACGGCGTGGAGATAGTCCCGACCGGCCCAGAAGTCGTTGTAGTCGCCGTTCGCCCGGTCCTGGTTGCGGTTCATCTCGCCGACCCGGATCGTGTCGATGCAGTACGCCCGGCGCTCCGGATAGCCGCTGTTGATGTAGTCGAACAGGTAGTCGATGTCCTCGCCGACCCAACCGCCGGGATTCCGGACCAGCCCGTTGGAGCGGTAGTAGTGGTAGTACGAGGTGTTCGGCGCGATCGGGATGATCGCCTCAAGACCGTCGACTCCGGTGGTCGCGGCGGCGAGCGGCAGAGTGCCGTTGTACGACGTACCGGTCATGCCGACCTTGCCGGTCGCCCAACCGGTCGCCGAGACCTCCTGATCCCCGGTGACGCTGGTGTAGCCCTTCGCGCGGCCGTTCAACCAGTCGATCACCGCCTTCGGCGCCAGCGACTCGTTGGGTCCGCCGACCGTCGGGCAGCCCTGCGACAGCCCGGTACCCGGAGAGTCGGAGTGGACCACGGCGAACCCGCGCGGCACCCAGGTGCTGACCTCGCTGGTGGACACCGAGGTCCGACCCGGCTGGTGGGCGATCGGTGGCGGTGAGAGCCGGGCCTGCGGTTGCTCACCGAGCTCGTGTCGCACGTTCCAGAAGTACTGCGACTGGCTGGACGCCGTACCGGCGTAGTAGGGGCTGCTCTCGTAGACAACCGGGACCTTCAACCCCTGCTCGGTCTGCGCCGGCCTGGTGACGTCCACGTGCATGCGGTCGAGCTTGCCGTCGCCGTCGGAGTCGAACTCGGTCTCCACCCACAACCGCTGGCGGATCCAGCTGCTGGAGTTCGCAAACTCCGGGACGATCTGAGCCTGCCCGTCGACGAAGACCGGCCCGACCTCATCCGGGCTGGCCGCGGCCGGTCCCGCAACCCCTAGCGAAAGAGCCAGCGTCACCGCGGCGGACACGGCGGTGAGGCCGGCCGCCCGCGGGCGCAGCTTTCGTCGCGCCATCAAGAGTCCCTTCTATCGTCAGCCGGCGATCCCGAAGGGCCCGGGCCGCCCGCCACAGTCGGTAGTTCGACCCGGCTCGTGTCGACGTGAGCAGTGAGGCGTGCTCGGTCTGATCCGGTTTCGTGCCATGGCTGAGGTAGCCAGCCGTCCGACCAACGCCGTCCCCCCTTGCCGGGGCATTCCGCTCCCCAGGCATCGCCGGAACCCGTCGGTCGCCTGCCGGCAGGCGACCGCCTCCGCCGCCTTCATTCACCGATCTCTCTGCCGGCCACAAGACCGTAGCTGGCAGCTCGGAGTGGGATCACCAGACAGCTGACGAAACTTCTGTGGGGTTCCAGCCATCCAACGTCGCAACGGGGTGGGGCAGCCCCGTCGCCGGATCGGGCTCAGCGATGTGGCCGGTACGTCGAGAGGGGCCGGGTCTCGACCGGGACTCCGGCCTGTCGACCGGCACGGATCCGCCACCGCCCGCAGTGGCAGGACTGGTAGTAGATGATCCCGTCGCTCGTCCGGTGCCGGGACCGGGTCCGCCAGACATGCCCGTCGCTGTCGCTCATGGTCACAGCCTGCTGTAATGGCATTATGCATCTCAACCCTTACGGCGCCGACCCGGTACGGCTGGCCGTCGAGCTGGCCAACGACCCGCCCCGATCGGTGCCGGAGCTGGCCCGCCGATGCCGGGCGGCCGGGGTGGTGATGGACATGCCGGTGCGGGACGTCGACCTCTCGGTCACCCTCCGGTTGGTCGAGGAGTGGTCCGAGATCGTCGACGCCGCCTCGGCGGACGAGCGGGCGGAGCTGCTCAACCGCATGCTGGCCAGCGCGTCGACGTACCCCCGGCTCACCAACCACGCGGGCGGGCCCTGGCACCTGCACTACCGGGACGACGGCGTGCCGTTGTCGGCCGTGCTCCGCGCTCTGATCAGTGTCGGCACCGCACTGCATCTGACCGGTCGCGGCATGGACCGGCTGGGCCGATGTGCCCGGGACGGGTGCCGGACGATCTACGCCGACCTGTCCCGGACCGGCAAGCAGCGCTACTGCTCACCCCGGTGCGCCAACCGTGACGCGGTACGCCGCCACCGCGCCCGGAGCGGTCCGGTGCGTTGAACCGGGCGTCCCGCCCCCGCGGCCAGTTTCGGCAGGTACGACAGCGTGGAGTTCTCCTCGCTGTACATGACGCTGCCCCGGCAGGGGACGCCGCTTGGCGGCAGGCACCGGGAACGGATCAGACCCAGCCGCGTCGACTGGCCTCGACCCCGGCGTGGAACCGGGACTTGGCGTGCAGGGCGGTGAGCACATCCTGGACCCGACGCCGGATCGTGCGAGTCGTCGTGTTCAACTGCCGGGCGATCGCCTCGTCCTTGAGCCCTGCCGCCAGCAACTTGAGCACCTGAAGTCCCTGCCCCTCCAGGGCGATCTCGTCCATGCCGAGCGGCACCGCCCGGCTCCAGCACGCATCGAAGAGCAGGACGAGCCCGTCGAGCAGGGGCGACGGGCGGACCACGATCGCGGACATGTTCTGCGGCGCGCGATCCATCGTGATCAGGGCGATCTTTCGATCGACGATGACCCCACGGAACGGCACGTCCGGATGCAGACGGGCCTCCAGGCCCCTCAGCGCGGCGAACTCGTCCGCCAACTGCTGGGGAAGATCGACCGGGTCGCACATCACCCGGAACCGGACGCCCCGGTTCAGGATCGACTCCTCCGTCGGAGCGGCTCCCGGCGTGTAGGGCCGGTGGTCCAACAACGCGACCTCCTCGGTCGCGTCCCGGAGGATCTGGTGGTAGCGCGCGCCCACGTTCTCCCACCCGTGCACGTGCTCGAGTGCCTGCCCGGTCATGGAGTCGTGGTGCACCTGACGGAAGCGCTCCTGCAGTTCGGGAAGCGCCGCGCGGACGTCGTGCAGGGTGCGTTCACGCGCCCGGACGAGGTCACGCAGCGCATGGTCGGGTTCGGCGGCCGACCACTGGTCGGGAACCCCGGTGATCGCCATGGCCTTGGCCCGCAGCACGAGCCCGTGGTCACGCAGCCAGGTCAGATTGGCGATGGTGCCGTCGGCGTCGAGATCGCACGCAGCCGCGAGTTCCGCGGTGGTCGCGGTCGGGCGCTCCAGCAGGAACAGGTAGATCGCGGCTGCGGCGTTCGGCATGCCGAGCCCGGCGGACATGGACTCCTCGGACATCATCTGCCACCCCTCAGGCTTCCTGGAGCGGATCATGTCCGCACCGCGAACCTCGCCGGAACCGTCGGTTGCCACACGACATACTGCGCTGTCGGCGTGTGGATCAAGGGAAGCATAGTGTCCGCAGGTGATCGGGCCGTTGGGCGCATACGACGACCTGCGCGAAGACCTCGTCCGCCCGGGGGCGGCAACCCCGGTCGGGAAGCGGGAGCCGCAGCGTTCGGGCCCCTGGCCGCCGTTCACCGACCAGGTCAACCGCCGCCCACGCAGAACGCTCGGCTGGGAAACCCCAGCCGAGCGCCTGCATGAACTACTCGCGGCCTGATCAACACGACCACGTGTTGCGACGACCCCTGGAAGCCGCCGTGGGATCGGGCCCTCGACGGGCCGAAGGCCGGCTCCGCGGGTTGTCAGGGCGTCATCGCTCGATGCCGAACGCCCTCTCGACGGTCTGCTCGACCTGGTGGCCCTTGGCGTCGGCCGCGGTGGTCCGCAGGCTCACGTAGCCCGACGTGTCGGCGGCCGTCGGCGTCGTGAACCTCGCCGTGTACGTGCCGGCCGTGCCGGTCGGCGTGAGGGTGAGGGCCAGCCAGGTCTTGCCGTCGTCGTAGGAGGCCCAGACCTTGACGTCGACGACGTCCGCGCCGCCGGCGAGCCAGGGCTTGGCGTTGACGGTCATCGTCTGCGGCACTCGGGGCTTGACCCGGTTGTCGAGGCCGGTGTCGACGTCGTAGGTGACCTGCGGCATCGAGATCGGCGTGTGGCTCGCGGTGCTGCCGCCGGCCTGGAAGCTCCACTTCGTGGTCGACCGCGTGGCGAAGCCCCACCCGGTCAGGGATCGGGAGGCCTCGAGTACGGCCTCGTACTCGGCGTTGCCGCTCGGGATCCGGAAGAAGTTGTACCAGTAGGTACCCTGCCCGATCTCGGTTCCGTCGCGGGTGAGCTTCATCGAGTAGGTGTCGCGGTAGTCGGCGAACTCGGCGTGGGTGGGGTCGCCGTCGGGGAACGGCGGCACCCCGATCGTCAGGGTCGCCTGGTTGTTCCAGCTCTGGTAGCCCTGCTCGAACAACCCCGGCTGGGTCGAGTCGATCGTGGGGTTGTTGACGACCTTCCACCAGTTCACCGTGCGGTGGCTTCCGGGCTGGTAGATGCGCCAGGTCCGGTCGTAGGTGAGGAACCCGGTGTCACCGAGGACCACGGCGGTCTGCACCTGCGTGCTCGGGTCGGCGGTCACCCACTGCTCCTGCACGGCTCCGAGCCGGGTCGGCACCTCGCTGGTCACCCAGTAGTAGCTGCCGGCGCGGCGGTTCCAGAAGACGCTCACCCCCGTGGTGACGTCGCGGGCGTGGTTGTTCGCCGTGATCCGCGCGGTCTTGCTGCTGTCGACCGGGATCCGCAGATCACCCTCGGGGACCGAGGCGAACGGGGTGGCCAGGCTGTAGGCGAACGGGCTGTACGGCGTACCCGCGAGCTTGACGACGACGTCGCGTGACGCGGCGAGCCGGGACAGCGCGGCGCCGTCCTCGCCGTACAGGGCGAAGGCGGGGACGGCCTGCGAGCCGGCCCGCGCCACCAGGCGTCCCGGTTGCGCGTTGCTCACCGCCACCGCTGCCGCGCCCCGCTTGGCCGCCGTCTCGATGACCTGGCTGATCGGCACGTCGGAGCGCGTGGCGAGCACCAGCTTGCCCTTGACGTCGACGCGGCTGAACTCGGCAGCCGTGCCCGACCCCACCACGGCGAGCTCCACGGACTTGTCGCCCTCGAACCTGCGGGCGCCGTCGAGCGGCGTCGGGTTGAGCGTCACCTCAGGGGCGCCCGGCACGGTCGCCGTCAACTGCGGGGCGACAAGGGTCGAATGGACCATGATCTCCTGCGAGCCGCTGGCCGGCGCCGCCGCCGACGGGAACAGGTGCACGTGCTTGACGTCGGGTGAGATGAGCGACATCACGTCGTGGTAGCCACCGCGGCCGTTCCGCGTCTGGTAGCCGATCGCGCTGCCGAGGCGCTCCGTCGGCCGTCCGGCGTCGACCTGGACCTCGGCGGCCTGCCGGGCGTCGAGCGTGTAGCTGACATCGCTGGTCGTGAGGTCGACGAACGACCGGTAGGAAGCAGCGGCGCTCTCGATCCACCAGCCCGACGCCTCGGGGGTGTAGATCATCGTCTGGACGCTGTAGACACCCGGCTTGACCCGTGCCGTGGCGACACCGTCGCGGAACGAGGCGCGCTGGAACTGGTAGAGGCCGGGGCTCTCGGGGAGCAGCAGCACCTGGCTCGGCCCGCCCGCCTTGGCGCCGTCACGCCCGATCCCGGTGATCTTGAGCTCGCGAAGGAACGGTTCCAGGTAGACGGCGAACGGGATCCGGAGGCTCACGGTCGAGTCGTCCGAGACCGCCGTGACGAATCCGCTGTAGAGCCGCTCCCGGGTCAGCCCGTTCGGGTCGAAGGTGAGCGTCACCGTGGCCGTGCCACCGGCGGCGACCGTGACCGTGGGCAGGTCGACGGCCAGTGCACCGGCCGGCATCGAGCCACCGGTGGCGGCGACCCCGGTGGCGGTCACCGAGAAGGTACGGCCGGTCGCCGCCTCGTTGTGGATCGTCACCTGCCGGCGGACCGGCTGGTAGGTGCCGTCGGCGGCATACCGCACCGCGCCGAGGTCGAGGGTCGCCGGGGTGGCCTTGGCCCGCTGGGTGGCGGCGCGGGCGATGTTGAGCCGTCCGGAGCCGCCCTGGTCGGCGCGGTAGCCGCCCTGGTCGGTCGAGTTCACCATGGCGGTCTTGAGCTGGTCCGCGGTCCACGTGGGGTGGGACTGCTTGAGCAGCGCCGCGGCGCCCGCGACGTGCGGCGTCGCCATCGACGTGCCACTCGCCGTGGTGTAGAGGTCGTTGACGGGAGTGCCCATGCTCGTCCCGCTCGCCCGGGCCGCGACGATGTCGACGCCTGGGGCGGTGAGCTCGGGCTTGACGGCGTAGTCGCCGATCCGCGGCCCTGTGCTCGAGAAACCTGCGAGGGCGTCGGACTTGCTGACCGCACCGACCGTGAGGGCGCGCGCCGCGGAGGCGGGCTCACCGATGGTGTTCGGGCCGCTGTTGCCCGCGGCGACGACGAAGAGGGAGCCGTACTGCTCCGTGAGCCGGTTGACCGCGGCGCTGATGGGCCCGTTGCCGTCGTCGGGCACCGGGGTGCCGAGACTCATGTTGATGACGTCGGCTCCGCTCGCGGCCGCCCATTCCATCCCGTCGATGATGCTGGAGTACGTCCCGGATCCTTCGTCCCCGAGCACCTTCCCGTTGATGAGGTCCGCGCCGGGCGCGACACCCTTGGCGCCGTTGCCGGCGCCGCTGCCGCCGATCGTCGCGGCGACGTGCGTGCCGTGGCCGAAGTGGTCGCCGGCGTCCGGAGAGTCGGTGAAGTTGCGGGCCGTCGAGACCCGGCCCTTGAGGTCGGGGTGGGTTGCGTCGACGCCGGTGTCGAGCACGGCGACCTTGACGCCCTTGCCGTCGTAGCCCGCCTGCCACAGCGTCGGGGCACCGATCTGGGGTACGGAGTCGGCGAGACTGACCTTGACCTTGGCGTCGAGCCAGATCTTGCCGACCCGGGCGGCCCTGCGCTCGGCCGCCGAGTCGTTGGCGCGCCAGAAGGCCGACGCCTGCCGCTTCGGCACCCGCGCCCCGAGGGAGTGGATGCTCTCCAGCCGGTTCCCGGCCTTGGCCGTGGTCGGGACGTTCGGCTCGGCCCGGCCGGTACGGTTGTCGAGCAGGAGCGGCAGCGAGTCGCTCTTCGCGTCGTCGTAGCCGCTCTCGACGAGGCCCTCGACGTCGAAGAGCGCCAGATCCACGGCGTTGCTCGTGACGGCCTCGTTGGCCGCGACCGGCACGACGTAGGTCGCCTTGCCGCTGCGGGTCACCTCTGCGGTGCCCCGGGACGGTCCGGTCGGGTCGAGGTTGATCGCCGGGTGGTCGTCGCCGGGACGGGTCGTCAGGGTGACGACGTCTCCGGTGACCAGCGTCAACCGGTGCTGCGTGACGCCCTGCCTGGTGGCGTCCTGCTTGGTCGGGGCCGTGCTCGCCGTCGGGGCCGATGCGTTCGCGGGTACGGCGCTCACTGTCGCCGCGATCACTCCGATCGCGAGGGTCGCCTGCGCCCAAGGGCGTCTGTTCCGTGCTGACATGCCGTTCCTCTCGATCCACGCCACCGGAAGGAGGCGGTATGGCATCCGAGGATTCCGATCCGGTGGCGTCCTGAACAGGCGAGAGCGCGTCACCTTCCGGACGATGTCCGCTTGCGGAAACGCCTCCGGGCCCGCCGGGATCTGATCGCGCCGATCCGGCCGCGGTTCTCGCCGGGTACCGCTGGGCGTCGGGCTGCACGTCGAAGCGTCGAACATTTTCGCACACGTGTTGACGTAACCGCACAGATACATTTACGTTCTTACATAGATCTGCATCGCGCCAGCCGCCCCCTCAGGAGCCGCCATGCGAACAGTTGCCACCACCACCCTCGCTCTCGTCCTCGCCATGACCGTCACCGTCCCGGCGTCCGCCGCAACGTCGGTCCACGACGTGACCGCAGCGCCGGCGGCCGAGCCGATCCTGGCGTCGACGCCACCGCTCGGTTGGAACAGCTGGAACACCTTCGCCTGCGACATCAACGAGAAGCTGATCCGCGACACCGCCGACGCGATGGTCTCGTCCGGGATGGCCGCGGCCGGCTACCGGTACGTCAACATCGACGACTGCTGGGCCGAGCAGGAGCGCGACCCGGCGACCGGGAAGTACGTCGCCCACCACGAACGGTTCCCCAGCGGCATCAAGGCGCTCGCGGACTATGTCCATGGCAAGGGGCTCAAGCTCGGCATCTACACCAGCGCCGGCACCCAGACCTGCGCTCGCACGATGCCGGGCAGCCTCGGCCACGAGGAACTGGACGCCCAGACGTTCGCCGACTGGGGCGTCGACTACCTCAAGTACGACAACTGCAACAACCAGGGCGTCCCCGCGCAACAGCGGTACCAGGCGATGGGTGACGCGCTGAAGAAGACCGGCCGGCCGATCGTCTACAGCATCTGCGAGTGGGGCGCCAACCAGCCGTGGCTGTGGGGTGACTCGGTCGGCGGCGACCTGTGGCGGACCACCGGCGACATCACCGACTCCTGGCCGAGCGTGATGTCGATCCTCGACCAACAGGTCGGGCTGGAGGCGTACTCCGGTCCGAGCGCCTGGAACGACCCGGACATGCTCGAGGTGGGCAATCCTGGCCTGACGCAGGGCGAGAGCCGCGCCCACATGAGCCTCTGGGCGTTGCTGAACGCGCCGCTGATCGCGGGCAACGACATTCGCTCGATGCCGGCGTGGGCGCGCAACCAGCTGACCGATCCGGACGTGCTCGCGGTCAACCAGGACTGGAGCGGGCGCCAGGGCGCGAAGCTGCGGGACTCCGGCGACACCGAGGTGTGGACCAAGAAGATGTCGGACGGTTCGGTCGCCGTCGTCCTGCTCAACCGGGCCTCGACGCCGGCCGTGCTCGGCACCACCGCGGCCGAGCTCGGGCTGCCGCCGGCCGACACCGGGTACGCGGTGCGGAACCTGTGGACCAACACCACGTCCGTCTCCGGTGGCACGATCCGGGCCCAGGTCCCCGGACACGATGCGGTGATGCTGCGGGTCAGCCCCGGCGGGAAGGGCCTGCCGCCGATGGTCGTGGTCGAGGCCACGCCAGGGAAGCCGTACGTCGACGGCGCCGAGGCGAACACCGTCACGGTGAAGGTCCACAACGACGGCACGACCGCCGTCACGAGGGCCCGGCTGCTGCTGACCGCGCCGCAGGGGTGGGCCGCGACGGCGACCGGGCCGACCCAGGTCGGCTCGATCGGTCCCGGCACGACCGGTACGGCCACCTGGTCGCTCACCGCGGACCGACCCGACCTCGGTCCGGTGGACCTGACCGCAAGCGCCAGTTGGACCTCGCGCAACCAGGTGTACAGCGGCACGGCAGCCGGACGGTTCACCGTGGCGACCGCACCCCCGGCCGGCTCGTCGCAGCTGTCCGACCTGACCTGGCTGTACGCCGAGAACGGCTGGGGCCCGGTCGAGAAGGACCGGAGCAACGGCGAGACGGCCCCCGGGGACGGTAAGCCGTTGACGATCGCGGGCACCGTCTATCCGAAGGGCCTCGGCACCCACGCACCGGGCAGGATCGGCTACTTCCTCGGCTCCCGCTGCAGCCGGTTCACCGTCACCGTCGGGATCGACGACGAGGTCGGTGACCGGGGCCGGGTCGGCTTCGAGGTGTGGGGAGACGGTGCCAAGCTCGCCGGCGCCGAGGCCACCGGAGCGGGCGCCGGCGTACCGCTGGACCTCGCGGTCAGCGGGGTGAACGTCATCGAACTTCGGACGGACACGCTCGACGACGCCAACTACGACCACGCCGACTGGGCGGCCCCGACGATCACCTGCACCCCTTGACCGGTCCGACGGCAGGCTCCGCACGCTGGGGAGCCTGCCGTCGGCACGTGCTTGCCCGGCCTGCTTCAGTTCTTGTCCAACACCGGGTCCGCGGGCTTCGGCCGGTCGAACGTGGGTCGCGCCGCCTGCCAGTGGCCACGGGTGAAGTCGGGCACCTTGACCGGATGCATCCGGCCGGTCTTCAACGACTCGTGGCTGAGCGGGATCACCGAGCACCACGCCGCCGAGTCGTAGACGTCGATGTCGGGGGTCATCCCGAGGCGCATCGTCTGGACGAGACGCCAGATGGCGATGAAGTCCCCGCCGCCGTGGCCGCCGTACTGGCCGGCCAGGCTCTCCAGCGTCGGCCACAACCAGTGGTCGTGCTGCCGCAGGATCGTGTTGTACTCGTTGCCGGTCCGCCAGCTGTGGTTGCTGTGCCCGAGCGACTCGAGGTAGACCCGGGCGTTGTCGAGCTCGATCGTCCCTCGGGTGCCGGTGAGCGTGGTCTCCCTGCTGTACGGGTGCGGGGAGTTCACGTCGTGCTCGACCCGGATGAACCGTCCGCTGGTCGTGGTGACGAAGCAGGTGTGCCGGTCGCCGGAGATGTAGGGCTCGTCATCCCAGGACGGGTGGTCGGGGCCGACCCGGGGGTCCTCGGCGCGGAAGAGCGCCAGCGCCTTGGGCAGGGACGCCACGGAGATCAGTTCCTCGAACCGGTCGCCGCGGTTGATGCCCAGGGTGGCCGACACCGGCCCCAGGCCGTGGGTGGGGTAGTGCGAGGCGTTCATCCTGGTCTGCCAGCGGCGCCGCCAATGCTCGGGGTAGTAGGCGCCGCCGAACGTGTACGGCCAGCGCAGGTCGTGGACGTATCCGCCGGAGGCGTGCTGCAGGTCGCCGAAGATCCCCTGCCGGGCCATGTTGAACATCGCCATCTCGGGGCGGAAGTAGTTGACGTTCTCCAGCAGCAGGCAGTGCTTCCTGGTCCGCTCCGAGGTGCGCACCAGCTCCCAGATCTGATCGAGGTACGGCGCGATCGGCAACTCGACGGCGACGTGCTTGCCGTGCTCCATGGCGGCCTTAGCCATGGGGTAGTGCCACTCCCAGGGGGTGGCGATGTAGATGAGGTCGATGTCGTCGCGGCGGACCAGGTTGAGATAGTCCTCCTCCCCCGCCGAGTAGCCGGCCGGCGGTGTGTCCTGGAAGCCCTGCTGCATGATCCGGCCGATGGTGCGGCTTACCCGTTCGGGCCGGATGTCGCAGACCGCGGTGACCGTGCCGACCGCGCCGAACCGTCGGTCCTGGTCGCCGCCGCGGTTGCCGAGGCCGATGAGCCCGATGCGGACTCGATCGAAGCCTTCGAACGGCACGTTGGTCATGCTCTTCTCGTCGCTGCCGCGGCGCGGTTCGGCGCCGGTGGAGTCGTCGGCGGCTGCGGGGGCGCCCACCGCGCCGCTCAGGCCGGCGGCGGCACCCAGCACGACACCGGACCGGAGCAGGTCACGACGGGACGGATTGAAGTGAGCGGATGGGGCCACGTGATCACTCCTTTGTGACGGAGACTGATCGAACCTGCCAAGTTGCTCTTGATATCGAGCAGTGTCGTTCAAAAGCTCATCGATGACAAGGGCCTGCGTCGCAAGAGCCTCGAACACCGGGGAATGCCGCGTGACGGATTGCCCAAGTGGCCGTCGTCGATTTACGCTCGGATCGCTGCCGAACCGCGCGGTTTCGCGCGCTCCGAGGAGTCCGTCGTGAGCAGCAGGTCGGAGTGTCATGACACACGTCGATGAGGAAATCGCCAGCCAGCCCGAGTGCTGGCAACGAGCCATCGCGCTCGCGGGCTCAATCACCGAACAGCTGCCCCGGCGCGGCGAGCGGGTCGCCGTCGTCGGCTGCGGCACGTCCTGGTTCATGGCGATGGCGTACGCCGGACTGCGCGAACGGGCCGGCCTCGGCGAGACGGACGCGTTCGCGGCGTCGGAGTTCCCGCGGCAGCGCCGCTACGACCGGGTGGTGGTGATCAGCCGATCCGGCACGACGAGCGAGGTGCTCGACGTCCTGCGCGCCATCGCCGGCGACACCCGCAGCACGGGCATCATCGGCGACCCGAGGTCCCCAGCCGTGGCCCTGGTGGACGATCCGGTCTGCCTGCCGTTCGCCGACGAGAAGTCCGTGGTGCAGACCCGGTTCGCCACGACCGCGCTGGCGGTGCTCCGCGCGCCTCTCGGTGAGCGCCTCGACCAGGCGGTCCGCGACGCGGCACAGGCCCTGACGGCACCGCTCCCGCTGGAACCCACCACGCTGGAACAGGTCACGTTCGTCGGCCGGGACTGGACCGTCGGCCTCGCCCACGAGGCAGGGCTCAAGTGCCGTGAAGCCGCCCGCTTCTGGGCGGAGGCGTACCCGGCCATGGACTACCGGCACGGCCCGATCGCCATTGCCGGCCCTGGCCGGGCGGTGTGGGCGTTCGGGGCCGTGCCGGCGGGACTGCCGGAGGAGGTGGCCGGCACCGGTGCCGCCTTCGTCCACTCCGTACGCGATCCGATGGCCGAGCTGATCCTCGCGCAGCGGCTGGCCGTCGCCCTGGCCCGCCACCGGGGACTCGACCCGGACGCGCCACGCCACCTGACCCGCTCGGTGATCCTGACCGGTGGCGAGACCGCCGGTACGGGGCTCGACGGATGATCCTCACCGTCACACTGAACGTCGCGCTCGACGTGACGTACCGCATCCCCGCCCTCGTTCCGGGCAGCACCCACCGGGTCGCGGAGGTGGCCGAGCGGGCGGGCGGCAAGGGCGTCAACGTGGCCCGCGTACTGCGTGCCCTCGGCGACCCGGTCGTCGCGACCGGGCTGGCCGGCGGTGCCTGCGGCGCGCGGATCCGGTCCCTGCTCGCCGACGAAGGGGTACCGGAGGCGTTCGTGCCGATCGCGGCCGAGTCCCGGCGCACGGTGGTCCTGGCCGAACCGGACGCGGCGACCGGGCTGTGGGAACCCGGGCCGAGGGTCGCCCCGGACGAGTGGAACGCCTTCCTCAGCCGGTTCGCCGATCTGGTACGCGGCGCGGCGGTGGTCGTGCTCTCCGGCTCCCTGCCGCCAGGGGTACCAGCCGATGCGTATCGCGCGCTGATCGGGGCGGCCCGCGACGCCAACGCCCGGACGGTGTTGGACAGCAGCGGTGCGCCGTTGCGGCACGGCCTGCGCGCGCGCCCCGATCTGGTCAAGCCGAATACCGAGGAGCTCACCGGCCTCGTCGGGCAGGCGCTCCCCGGGCCGGCTGCGGCCGTCACCGCGGTACGCGCGCTCGAAGCGCGTACCGTCGTGGCCTCGTTCGGGCCGGAGGGACTGCTCGCCCGGACCGGACAGGGCAGCTGGCACGCGTTCCTGCCGCATCCGGTCGTTGGCAACCCGACCGGGGCGGGGGACGCCTGCGTCGCCGCACTGGCCCACGGCATGATCCACCGCCGGCCCTGGCCAGAACGGCTCACCGACGCGGTGGCGCTCTCCGCGGCGGCGGTGCGGGCACCGGTGGCGGGAAGCGTGGACCTGTCCGACTACCGGCGGCTGCGCCGGGCTGTGACCCTCAAGGAGCTGTGATGCCGCTGGTACCGACCGGACAGATCGTCGCCGCCGGGCCGGTCTGCGCGTTCAACGTGATCAGCCTGGAGCACGCCGAGGCGATCGTCGCCGGCGCGGAGGCCGCGGCGCGACCGGTGATCCTGCAGATCAGCGAAAACGCCGTACGGTTCCACGACTCTCGGCTCGCCCCGATCGCCGCCGCGACCCGGGCCGTCGCGGCGGCGGCCACGGTCGACGTGGCGCTGCACCTCGACCATGTCGTCTCCCCCGACCTGTGGCGCCAGGCCCCGGAGCACGGCTTCGGCTCGATCATGGTCGACGCGTCGAGGTTGCCGTACCGGGAGAACGTCGCGACGACCCGGGCGGTCGCCGAATTCGCCCACGCCCGGGGACTGTGGGTCGAGGCCGAGTTGGGCACGATCGGTGGGAAGGACGGCGAGCCGCCGGTGGACCCGCACGCCCCCGGTTCCCGCACCGACCCGGCCGAGGCGGCGTCGTACGTGGCACGGACCGGTGTGGACGCCCTCGCCGTCGCGGTCGGCTCCACGCACGCCATGACCACCCGCAGCGCCGTGCTGGACCACACCCTGATCGGGCGGCTGCGGGCCGAGATCGCGGTGCCGCTGGTGCTGCACGGCTCGTCCGGCGTGCCCGACGAGGAGCTGGGCCGGGCCGTGCGCGGTGGCATCGTCAAGGCGAACATCGGTACGGCGCTGAACGTTGCCTTCACCGGCGCCGTGCGCGGCAACCTGGCCACGCACCCCGAGCTGGTCGACCCGCGCCGGTATCTGGCGTCGGCCCGGGAGGCGATGGCCGAGACAGTGACCCATTTCTGCCGGCTCGTGTCCGGCGCGGCCAACCCGCCGGCATCGATGGCCGGACGAGCGCCGACCGTGACCGAATCGTGAGCGGTTGGTCTTGACGTCGATCGACCGCCGTCACAGAATCGCAATAGCGGCGCGATCATGAATGATTAGCGCGTTAGTCGGTCAAGAACAGTCAGCGACATCCCGGATCTGATCACAGCTGTTCATGGTCCATCCATCATGGAGGCAGAGATGAAACGGTTCCTGCGCCTGTCGGCGGCAGTCGTGCTCGCCGCCCTGACCATGACCGCCTGCGGTTTCGGCGGCAAGGACGACGCAAGCGGCGACAGCAGGAAGCTGTCGCTGCTGGTTCCCAGCTACAGCAACGGCACCAAGGCCCTCTGGGAGGGCATCATCGCCGATTTCCAGGCGAAGCACTCGGACATCACCGTCAACCTCGAGATCCAGTCCTGGGACAACATCAACGACGTCATCCGCACCAAGGTGCAGGCGAAGGCGACGCCGGACATCCTCAACATCGACGCCTTCTCCGGCTTCGCCTCCGACGACCTGCTCTACCCCGCCGCCGACGTGGTCTCCCCCAACACCCTGGCCGACTTCCAGGATTCCTTCGCCAAGAACGCCTCGATCGACGGCACGATGTACGGCCTGCCGATGATCGCCTCGGCCCGCACCCTCTTCTACAACCAGGAGCTGCTCGACAAGGCGGGCGTGACCAAGCCCCCGGCAACCTGGCAGGAGCTGTACGACGCCGCGCAGAAGATCAAGAACCTCAACGCGGGTGTCTACGGCTACGGCATGCCACTGGGCAGCGAGGAGGCCCAGGCGGAGACCTCGATCTGGATCTTCGGCAACGGCGGCTCCTGGCACGAGGGCGACAAGATCACCGTCGACAACCCGCGCAACGTCGAAGCGGTGCAGTTCATGAAGCGGATGATCGACGCCGGGCTGACCCAGCCCGACCCCGGAGCGAGCGACCGCACCCCGATGCTGGACGTGTTCATCCAGGGCAAGATCGCCATGGCCGTGGGGCTGCCTCCGACGGTGGGGCAGATCGCGCAGAAGAACCCCCAGCTCAAATACAGGACCGCCCCGATTCCCACCAAGGACGGGCAGCCGATGACGCTCGGGGTGGCCGATCACCTCATGGCCTTCAAGAACGACGGCAGCAAGCAGGAGGCGATCAAGGCCTTCCTTGACTACTTCTTCAGCGCCGAGGTCTACCAGAAGTTCGTCGACACGGAGGGCTTCCTGCCCACCACGAAGTCCGGGGCGGAGGCGCTGAAGGACAAGAAGGAGATCGCCAGTTTCCTGGAGGTCCTGCCGGGCGCCCGGTTCTACCCGAGCACCAACCCCCGCTGGGCGGCCACTCAGGGCGCGCTCCAGGGCCAGATCGGCCAGATCGGGCAGGGCAAGCAACCTCAGGCCGTGCTCGCCGGCATCCAGGCCAAGGCCGACGCTTAGCAGCGGCCGTCGCACTCATCCCATTGAGGACACGATGAGCGAGCAGAACACCCAGGTGCAGCTGCCGCCCGGCAGGTCCGCACCACCGGCGCGCCGGGAGCTGGTGCGGGCCCTGCCCTGGCTGCTGCCCGCGCTGACTCTGATCCTCACGATCGTCCTGTTTCCCGCCGCCTACATGGTGTGGACGTCCTCCCGGGACGTGTCGCAGGCCGGAGTCGACCGTGGCTCGGCGGGACTCGACAACTTCGTGGCACTGCTGAACTTCCCCGCGCTGGGCAGGGTGTTCACAAACACGATCATCTGGGTCGTCGGCGTGGTCCTCGTGACGCTGCTGATCTCCCTGGCTCTGGCGCAGTTGCTGAACCAGGCCTTCCCCGGCCGGCGCCTGGTCCGGCTGGCGGTGATCGTGCCATGGGCAGCCAGCGTCGTGATGACCTCGACCGTCTTCTACTACGCGCTCGACCCCTTCTACGGCGTGTTCAACCAGTTCCTGGTCGACCTCGGCATCCTCGACGCCGGGTTCGGCTTCACCCGCCGACCGGTGCCCGCGTTCGTGGTGTCCATGGTGGTGGCGGTGTTCGTGTCCCTCCCGTTCACCACCTACACCATCCTCGCGGGCCTGCAGACGGTGCCGGACGACATCGTCGAGGCGGCTCGGATGGACGGCGCCGGGCCCGGGCGCATCTACCGCAGAATCGTGCTGCCCATCCTGCGGCCCGCGATCGCCGTCGCGGTCCTCATCAACATCATCAACGTCTTCAACTCCCTGCCCATCCTGCGCACGATGACCGGCAGCATCCCCGGGTACGACGCCGACACCACGACCACGTTGATCTTCAAATACGTACAGCAGGACCGGCAGGTCGATCTCGCCAGCGCGCTCAGCGTGGTGAACTTCCTGATCGTTCTCGCGGTGATCGGCATCTACCTGGCGGCTCTCCGACCGATGAGAGACGAGTAGCAGTGGTTACCACGACCCCCGAGACGACCGGCCGGCGTGCGGGCCCGAGCGCGACGGACGCGCACCGAGGCGCCCGACCGCGCCGCCGCCACGGCCGGCGCTGGACGAAGACGACCGCCGGCGTGGTGGTGGCGCTGGTGTTCCTGGCGCCGTACGTGGTGATGCTCATCGGGTCCGTCAAGCGACACGCGGAGATCCTGCGCATCCCGCCCACCTACCTGCCGACGGAGTGGATTCCGGCCAACTACCTCACCATGTGGTCCACGCCCGAGGCGCCACTGCCGTACAACCTGGCCTCCACCCTGATCATCTCGCTCTGCGGGACCGTGCTGGTGCTCGCGGTCGCCCTGCCCGCCGCCTACTACACGGCCAAGCACCCGTTTCCCGGCCGCGGGGTGTTCCTGCTGCTCGTGCTGGCCACCCAGATGCTCCAGCCGACCGTGCTGGCACCCGGACTGTTCCGGCAGTTCCTGGCGCTCGGCATCGACGACACCTGGCTGGCGATGATTCTCGTCAACGCCGCCTTCAACCTCAGCTTCGCCGTGTGGATCATGCACAGCTTCTTCGCCGGCCTGCCCAAGGAGATCGACGAGGCGGCGCTGGTGGACGGCGCCAGCAAGCTCCAGACGCTACGCCACGTGACCCTGCCGCTGGTCTGGCCCGGCATCGTGACCGCCATCATCTTCACCTTCATCGCCTGCTGGAACGAGTTCGCGGCGAGCCTGGTCATCCTCACCACCGCGGAAAACCAGCCGCTGTCGGTGGCGATCACGAAGTTCGTCGGCCAGTACGACTCCGCGTGGCATTACGTGTTCGCCGTCTCGATAGTTAGCATCGTGCCCGTGGTCATCCTCTTCGCGCTGGTAGAGAAGCGCCTGGTTGCGGGTCTGACGGCGGGAGCCGTGAAATGACCTCGACCGAGACCGCGACGGGGGCCGCCGCGGGCGGCGGGCTGGCCGATCGCGCTCGCCGGCTACAGGCTCTGCTGGAGATCCTGGCCGAGCGGGGCGGGCGGCTCTCCGTCCTCGAGGCCGCCACCGCGTTGCAGGTTTCCGAAGCGACCGTCCGCCGTGATTTCACCGCCCTGGCCGAACAGCACCTGGTGACCCGCACCCACGGTGGCATCGTGGCCAGCTCGGTCGCCTACGATCTGCCGGTCCGCTACCGCCACCGCGGCGACCACAGCACCAAGGAACGCATCGCCGCCACCGCCGCCGGGCTCATCGAACCGGGCAGCGTGGTGGGGTTGAACGGAGGCACCACCACCTCGGCCACCGCCCGGCACATCGCGGCGCGACCCGACCTGGCGCAGGCCACCCACCGGCCGGCCCTGACGGTGGTGACGAACGCGCTGAACATCGCCACCGAGATGGTGCTGCGACCGTCCCTGCGCACGGTCATCCTCGGCGGGGTCGCCCTGCCCCAGTCGTACGAGCTGACCGGGCCGCTGACCAGCATGGTCATGCAGGCCCTGTGGCTGGACACCCTCATCCTCGGCGTCGACGGATTCTCCATCGAGGGGACCTCGTGCCACGACGAGAGCGAGGCGGGCATCGACGCCTTGATGGTCAGCCGGGCCCGCCAGGTGGTCGTGGTGGCCGGCTCGGAGAAGCTCGGCCGCCACTCCTTCGCCAAAATCTGTTCCGCATCGGCCGTGCACACCCTGGTCACCGACGACGCCGCCGACGAGAAGGTTGTCACCGATCTGCGGGCCGCCGGCGTCACGGTGCTCCTGTCCTAGGCCCCTTCCACCGATCATGGCCGCGTGTCACGCTCGGCTATCCGGGCGTCATCGGTAGCAGCACGACGAACCGGGTGTCGCCGGGCTGCGACTGCACCCGGATGTCCCCGTGGTGTTTGTTGACGATGATCCGGTAGGAGATGTCCAAGCCGAGGCCGGTGCCTTCGCCGACCGGCTTCGTCGTGTAGAACGGTTCGAAGATGCGCGGCCGGATCTCCGGCGGGATACCGCTGCCGGTGTCGCGGATCTCGACGATCAGCCGGTCCTCCTTGCGGCCGGTCCTGACCGTCAATGTTCCGGTTTCGCCCATCGCGCCGAGCGCGTTGTCGACCAGGTTGGTCCAGACCTGGTTCAGCTCGGCGGCGTACGCCGGGATGGCCGGCAGGTTCTCGTCGTACTCCTTCACCACCTGCACCCCGGACGGGATCTTGGCCTGGAGCATGACCAGGGTGGCGTCGAGCAGGTCGTGGACGTCGACGGTCTGGTAGGGCGCCCGGTCCAGCTGGGAGTACTGCTTCGCGGCCCCGACGAGCCCGGAGATCCGGCCGACGGCGTCGTCGATCTCGCCCATCAGCAGCTCGGTGTCGATGGTGTACGTGATCCAGTGGATCGCCGACTCCAGGTCGTCGGTGCCGACAGCGGCGTCGACCTGGCTCAGCCACCCCGCGTCGATGCCGCCCGCGACCAGCGTCGGGGCGACCTCCCAGGCCCCCCGGACGCCGTGGTCGTCGAGCCAGTCGGCGAGCTCGTCCTCGGCGTCGCTGGCCGCGAGAGGGGTCAGCGGCGGCGCGGTGGCGGCCCGCTTCACCGCCTCCTCCTGCAGGGCGACGAGGTCGTGCAGGCGCCGGCCGTCGAGCCGACCGTCGGCGATCAGCGCGAGCTTGTGACGCATCTTCGCGACCCGGCCGCGCAGCGCGGAGGTGGCCCGGACCGCGGCCGCCGCCGGATTGTTGAGCTCGTGGGTCAGCCCCGCCGAGAGGGCGCCCAGCGCCAGCAGCCGCTCCCGTTCGCCGACGATGGTCTGCGTGTTGCGCATCCCGATGAACAGCCCCTCCAGGAGATGGGTGGCCATCGGGAACCAGGTACGCATCGCCTCGGCGATGATCTCGGCGGGCAGCGCGAACACCGCGCAGTCGGTCACCGCGAAGAGGCTGTTGGCGTACCGCTGCTCGGCCAGGTCACCGACGTACGCCTGCGTCGCCCCGCCGTACACGCCGCGCTGGCTGGTCCGGCTGACCTCGACGTCGTCGCCCTGCACCCGGCGGCGCATCGCCACCGTGCCGTCGAGCAGCACGTAGAAGCAGCTCGCCGGCTCGCCCTCGACGTACACGGCCTCGCCGGCGGGGCGCTGTTCGACCCGGCCGTGTTCGGCCAGGTGCGCCAGCTGCTGCGGGGTGAGCGCCTCGAAGAGGAAGAGGCCACGAAGCTCGTCGGGGGTGAGCCGCCCGGGTTCGCAGGTCACTGTGCCTCCAGGTAGCGGTGCACGAGCGACACGGCCATCGCACCCTCGCCGACGGCCGAAGCGACCCGCTTGACCGATTCGGCCCGTACGTCGCCGGCGGCGAAGACCCCGGGCATGCTGGACTCCAGGTGGTACGGGTCGCGCGGCAGGCTCCAGCCGGACGGCCGGCGGCCACCCCGGGTCAGGTCGGGGCCGGTGAGGACGAACCCGCGCGGGTCACGGGCGACCGCGCCGTCGAGCCAGTCGGTGCGGGGCTCCGCTCCGATGAACACGAACAGCCACGAGGTGTCGACGCGGCGGACCTCGCCGCTGCGGATGTCGCGCAGGGTCACCTCCTCGAGGTGCTCCTGGCCGGCCCCGCCGACCACCTCCGTGTGCGGGTGGACTTCGATGTTGTCGATCTGTGCGATCTGCTCGATCAGGTAGCTGGACATCGACCGGGCCAGGTCGGCGCCACGGATCAGCAGGTGCACCCGTCGGGCGTACCGGGAGAAGTGCACGGCGGCCTGGCCGGCGGAGTTCGCCCCGCCCACGATGTAGACGTCCTGCCCGGAGCAGCTCGGCGCCTCGCTCGCCACCGAGCCGTAGAAGCAGCCGCGGCCGGTCAGCTCCGCCAACCCGGGTGCGGGGAGCATCCGGTACGAGACACCGGTGGCGAGCACGACGGTGTGGGTGGCGATGCTGCTGCCGTCGGCGAACCGCAGCACGCGTGCCGCCCCGGCGTCCTCCAGGGCCACCACCTCGCGGGCGCTGAGCAGTTCGGCGCCGAACCGCAGCGCCTGCCGGCGGGCCCGGTCGGTCAGCTGGGCACCGGAGACGCCATCCGGGAAACCGAGGTAGTTCTCGATCCGGCTGCTCTGCCCGGCCTGCCCGCCGGTGGCCCGCCGCTCGATCAGCACGGTCCGCAGCCCCTCCGAGGCGCCGTAGACGGCGGCGCCGAGCCCGGCCGGGCCGGCCCCGACGACCACCAGGTCGTAGAAGTCCGCGGCCGGCGCCGTGGTCAGCCCCACGTGCGCGGCCAGGTCGGCCTCGGCCGGCTGCACCAGCGACTTGCCATCGGTCGTGACGATCAGGGGTACGTCGTTCGCGGTCACCCCAGCCGCCACCAGCAACTCGGCGCCCTCGGGTTCGTCGGCGAGCACCCAGCGGAACGGCACCAGGTTGCGGGCCAGGAAATCGCGCGCCTTGAACGAGGGGGCCGACCAGCGGTGCCCGACCACCCGCAGCTCGGTGGTGGGCGCCGCCGCGGTGGCCCGCCACGCCTCCAGCAGCGAGTCCAGCACCGGATAGAGCTTCTCCTCCGGCGGATGCCAGGGCTTGAGCAGGTAATGGTCGAGGTCGACCACGTTGATCGCGTTGATCGCCGCGTCGGTGTCGGCGTACGCGGTCAGCAGCACCCGGCGCGCCGCCGGGAAGAGATCCATGGCGGCCTCGAGGAACTCGATGCCGTTCATCTGGGGCATCCGGTAGTCGGCGATCAGCACGGCGACCTGCTCACCGCGCAGTTTCAGCTCGCGCAGCGCCTCCAGCGCCGTCTCCGCGGAGTCGGCTCGTACCACCCGGTAGCGGTCGCCGTAGCGGCGGCGGATGTCGCGGGCGACCGCCCGGGAGACGGCCGGGTCGTCGTCGACGGTGAGGATCGCGGGGTTGGGCATGGCGTCAACTAAAGCACTTCTCGCGAGGTAGGCCCGAGCGGGAAGCCCGGCTGCCGAGCTGCCCGCGTCCGCGGCCGCCGCCCGACTCGGTCAATCGGCCGCCCGACAGCTTCCGAGTCAGAGACTTTGCCGCCGGCGAAAAAATAGACGAACGTGCAACAGCCTCGGCACCGAAAGCATCGACAGCCGACACAATCCGGGGATCCCCCAACCAAGATCATCAGTGCCATGATGTCAAACGGGCTTCTCCTGTCAAGGATCTACATCTGTCACATGAACATGCTGATCACGAGGGCTGGCATCCCACGTCAACCGGCCGGCATGGACAGGTTCGCCCTACCCGACTACGAGCAACTGGTGGAACGGGCCGGCGCGTTGGCGGCGCTCCTCCGGCCGGTGCTGGCGCAGAGAAGGCACACTCGATGACCGACGTCCTGAGGTCCCGGCAAGCGACGCCCGTCGCGCCGCTCCGGGTCGACTCCGAGCGCCCCGTTGGCCCGGTCGCGGCCTCGTACGCGCAACGCCAGATGTGGTATCTGAGCCGGCTCGACCCGGAGGCGGCCACCTACCTGGTGCCGCTGGCGTACCGGCTGCACGGGGCGCTGGACGTGGCGGCTCTGTCGGCGGCGCTGGACGGGTTGGTGGCCCGGCACACCGCGCTGCGCACCACCCTCGCACCGGCGGCGGACGCCTCGGCCGGGTCGCCGGGTCCGGACGGTGCGGTGCAGCGCGTGCGCCAGGTGGTCCACGACCCGCGCCCGGGGCTGTTGCGGGTGCACGACCTGAGCGGGCTGCCCACGTGGCAACGCGACCAGGAGCTGCAGGTCCGGCTCGACGCCGAGGCGCGCACCCCGCTCGACCTGGAACACGGACCGGTGCTGCGGGCCAGCCTGCTGCGCTGCGCGCCGGAGGAGCACGTGCTCCTGCTGACGCTGCACCACGTCGCCGTCGACGAGTGGTCGCTGAGCATCCTCCACGACGAGTGGGAACGGCTCTACACCGCGCCCCGCACGGGGCAGCCGGCGGACCTCGACCCGGTCGACGTCGACTACCGCGACCACGCGGCGTGGCAGCACGACTGGCTCGGCGGCGCGGAGGCGGCCGCCCAGCGCGCCTACTGGCGCGACCAGCTCGCGGACGCGCCCGCGGTCCTCGAACTGCCCACCCGCGGGCCACGGCCCGCCGTGCCGTCCAGCGCGGGGTCCACCCTGTCAGTCCCGCTGGACGTGCCCACCGAGGCGCTGATGGCGCTGTGCCACCGGCTCGGCGTCTCCCCGTACATGGTCATGCTCGCCGTGCTGCAGGTGCTGCTGGCCCGCTGGACGGGGCAGCGCGACATCGTGGTGGGCACGCCGACGGCCAACCGGCAGCGGCCCGAGGCGCAGAAACTCGTCGGGCTGCTGCTGAACACCGTCGCCATCCGCGCCCGGCTGGACGACAACCCGTCGTTCGAGACGCTGCTCGACCAGGTGCGTACCGCGGTCCTCGAGGGCCTGAGCAACGAGGAGCTTCCCTTCGAGGCGCTGCTCGAGTCGCTGCGCCCGGCCCGCCGGCCCGGCTTCACCCCGCTGTTCCAGGTGATGTTCGTGTACGGCCGCGAGGCCGCACCCCCGCGCCTCGACGGCCTCGAGGTCACCCCGCTCGAGGTGCCCGGCACCACGGCCAAGTTCGACCTCACCGTCTCGGTACGGGAGAACGCCGACGGCGTGCGGACCGTGCTGGAGTACCGCACCGACCTGTTCGACGACGACGCGATGGTCCGCCTCGCCGGACACTTCCAGACGCTGCTGCGGTCGCTGGTGGCCGACCCGGGCGCGCCGGTCGGCGCGGCCGCGATGCTCACCCCGGGCGAGTCCCGGCAACTCGTCACGGAATGGAACCGCACCGCCACCCCCGCCGAGCCGGACGACCTGGTCCACGTGCTGATCGAGCAGCAGGCGCGCCGGACCCCCGACGGCGTGGCGGTGACCGACGGCGACACCGCGCTGACCTATCACGAGCTGCACACGCGGGCCGAGACACTGGCGGAGACGTTGCGCCAGCGGGGCGTCGGCATCGGCGGCCTGGTGGGCGTGCTGCTGCCCCGCGCGGTCCCGTTCGCCGTGGCGGTCCTCGCCGTGCTGAAGACCGGCGCGGCCTACGTGCCCATGGATCCGGGCAACCCGCCCGCCCGACTGCGCTATCTGCTCGCCGACACGGCCGCCCCGGTCGTCCTCACCTGCGCCGAGTTGGCGCACCTGGTGCCCGACGACACGGCGCTGCTGATGCCGGCTCTGGACACCCCGGTCACGCAACCCGACCCCGATCGTGGCAGCGGCAGTTCGGGCGGTGGGCCGAAGCGGCGGCCGCGGCGACGGCGGACGCCGTCGGCGGAGGACCTCGCGTACGTCATCTACACCTCCGGATCCACGGGCCGCCCCAAGGGCGTCATGGTCACCCACCGCGGTGTGTGCAACTACGTACGCTGGGCGGCGCAGGCCTACCGGCTGCAGCCCGGAGACACGGTGCCGCTGCACTCGTCGATCGGGTTCGACCTGACCGTCACGAGCCTGCTGGTCCCGCTGACCAGCGGCGCCACCGTCCTGATGATCGGCGAGCACCTCGGCCCGGAGGCGCTGGGCGAGGCGCTGCGCCGGCAGCGGACGCCCTTCGGGCTGGTCAAGATCACTCCGGCGCAGCTCGACCTGGTCAACCACCAGCTCCGCCCCGCCGAGCTGGCCGGCCGCACCCGGTGCTTCGTCATCGGCGGGGAGAACCTGCGCGCCGACCAGGTGGCGCCCTGGCGAGCCCACGCCCCCGCCACCGCAGTGGTCAACGAGTACGGGCCGACGGAGACCGTGGTCGGCTGCGCCGCGTACGAGGTCGACCCGGCCACCCCGGGCGACGGCTCGGTCCCCATCGGCCGGCCGATCGCCAACACCGAGCTGTACGTGCTCGACGCGTGGGGGAACCCGGTCCCGGCGGGCGTGGTCGGCGAGCTGTACGTCGGCGGAGCCGGCGTGGCGCGCGGCTACCTGCACCAGCCGAAGTTGACCGCCGAGCGGTTCGTCCCGGACCCGTTCTCGTCCGTCCCGGGGGCGCGGCTGTACCGCACCGGCGATCTGGTGCGCATGCGCCCGGACGGGAACCTCGAATACCTGGGCCGCACCGACAACCAGGTCAAGCTGCGTGGCTACCGCATCGAGTGCGGCGAGATCGAGGCGGCCGTCCGGCGGCACCTGCCGGACAGCGACGTGACGGTGCAGCTGCGCCGGGACGACCCCGACGACCCGCAGCTCGTCGCGTACGTGGCGGGCGTCGCGAACACCGGCCACGACACTGCGATCCTCCGGCCGGCCCTCGCCGCCGAGCTGCCGTCGTACATGGTTCCCGCCGCGTTCGTCTTCCTCGACTCGCTGCCGTTGACCGGCAACGGCAAGGTGGACACGGCCGCACTGCCCGCCCCCGGTCGCGCACCGGACCTGCCGCGGCAGCGCCTCGCGCCGCAGCAGGACCAGCCGGGCACAGCCGAACGATCTGCGCCTGCCGACCCCGGCCCGGTCCAGTGGGACGCCACCCGGATCCGCCTCGAACGGCTGGTCGTGGACGTGTGGCGCGACGTGCTCGGTGTCGACCGGGTCGGGGTGCGGGACAACTTCTTCGACCTCGGCGGCCACTCGATGCGCCTGCTGGCCGTCCTCGAGCGGCTGCGCGCACAGCTCGGCGACGTCGTCACGGTCACCGACCTGTTCCGCAACCCCACCGTCGAGTCGCTGGCGGTGTTCCTCGCCAGCGCCACCACCGGGACGGCGACCGCCCCGGCCGCGCCACGCCCCGCGCCGACCCGCGTCGCGCACGCCGGCGCGAGCGACGACACCGGCCAGCCCAGCGGCCTGATCGCCGTCGTCGGCATGGCCTGCCGCTTCCCGGGCGCCCGGAGCCTCGACGAGTACTGGCACAACATCCGGACCGGCGTGGAGTCGATCCAGGAGTTCACCGTCGAGGAGATGCTGGCCGACGGCGCGGACCCGACCCGGCTCGACGACCCGGCGTACGTCCGGGCCGGCACCTACCTGCCCGGCATCGACCAGTTCGACGCGGCCTTCTTCGGCATCACGCCCCGCGAGGCGCAGACCCTCGACCCGCAACACCGGCTCCTGCTGGAATGCGCCTGGCACGCGCTGGAGCACGCCGGCTACGACCCGTCCGCCCACCCCGGCCGGATCGGCCTGTTCGCCGGGTCGGGTCGCAGCAGCTACCTGCTCGACCATCTGAGCAGCCACCCCGAGCTGATGAGCGCCCTCGGCGAACACCAACTGTCCCTCGGCAACGACAAGGACTTCCTGCTCAGCCGGGTCGCCTACAAGCTCGACCTCACCGGTCCCGCCGTCACCGTCGCCACCGCCTGCTCGACCTCGCTGGTGGCCGTGCACCTCGGCCGGCAGAGCCTGCTGACCGGCGAATCCGACCTGGTCCTGGCCGGCGGGGTCAGCATCTTCCCCGCGCAGCGGCGCGGCTACCTCTACCACGACGGTGGGATCTACTCCCCCGACGGGCACTGCCGCCCGTTCAGCGCGGACGCGCGCGGCAGCATCGAATCCAGCGGCGTCGGGATCGTCGCGCTCAAGCGACTCGAGGACGCCGTCGCGGACAACGACACCGTGTACGCGGTGATCCGCGGCTCCGCCATCAACAACGACGGGGCGCGCCGCACCGGCTACACGGCGCCGGGCGTCGACGGCCAGGTCGAGGTGATCAGCAGCGCCCTCGCGGCGGCCGGCGTGGACCCCCGTTCGCTGAGCTACGTGGAGGCCCACGGAACGGGCACCAGCCTCGGCGACCCCATCGAGGTGACCGCCCTGACCGAGGCGTTCCGGGCCGGCACCGACGACCGCGGTTTCTGTGCCCTCGGCTCCGTCAAGGCCAACATCGGGCACACCGACGCCGCCGCCGGGGTGGCCGGCCTGATCAAGACGGTCATGGCGCTGTACCGCCGGACGCTCCCCCCGACGATCAACGTCAGCCGACCCAACCCGGCGATCGACTTCGCGAGCAGCCCGTTCTACCTCAACGACACCGCCCGCCCGTGGCCCGGCGACGGCCCTCGCCGGGCGGGGGTCAGTTCGTTCGGCATGGGTGGCACGAACGCCCACGTCGTGCTGGAGGAGCCGCCCGGCACGTCGCCCGACGGGCCGCCGGAGACGCCGGCCACGGGGCCGCAGCTGCTGGTCGTGTCGGCCCGTACGACGGAGTCGCTGGACCGGCAGACGGGGCAGGTCCGCGACTGGCTGGACGCACACCCGGCGGTGGACCTCGCCGACGTGGCGGCCAACCTGGGCCGGCGGAAGTCGATGAGTCACCGGCGTTTCCTCGTCGCGGCGGACCGCGCCGACGCGCTGGCCGCGCTCGACTCGCCGCAGCGGCAGTTCACCGGCGCCCACGCGGGTGGGCGGCGACCGCTGGTGTTCGCCTTCCCGGGCCACGGCGCCCAGCACGTGGCGATGGGCGCCGGCCTGTACCGCGCGGAGCCGACCTACCGGGCCGTCGTGGACGAGTGCGCCGAGCTGCTCCGCGATGACCTGCGGCTGGATCTGCGTACCCTGCTCTGCCCGGCGCCCGAGGCACCCGAGCAGGCCGAGCGGCTGCTCGCGCAGCCCCGGCTCATCCAGCCCGCGCTGTTCGTCACCGAGTACGCCCTCGCCCGGGCGCTGCTCGCCCGGGGCGTGACCCCGGACCTGATGGTGGGGCACAGCCTCGGCGAGTACGTCGCCGCGTGCCTCGCCGGCGTCTTCTCCCTGGCCGACGCGTTGCGCCTGGTGGCCGCCCGCGGTGAGCTGGTCGAGCGGACCCCGACCGGGGCGATGCTCGCGGTGAGCCTGCCCGAGACGGCGGTGGCCGGGCTGCTCGACGACCGGGTGTCGCTCGCCGCCGTCAACGCCCCCGAGCTGTGCGTGCTCTCCGGCGACCCGGAGGCGATCGGGCAGCTTCGCCTGCGGCTGACGGCTGACGGCATCGACTGCCGGCCGCTGCGGGTCACCCGCGGCTACCACTCCCCCCTGCTCGACCCGGTGCTCGACGAGTTCGCCGACCACGCCCGCCGGGTCACCTACGCCGAACCCGAGCACCCCTACCTGGCCAACCTGACCGGCGGCCCGGTCACCCCCGGCCAGGTCACCGATCCCGGCTACTGGGTGCGGCACCTGCGGGAGCCGGTGCGGTTCGCCGAGTCGGCCGCGCTGCTCGCCGAGCAGGACGTGGTCCTCGCCGAGCTGGGCCCCGGGCACGCCCTCGGCGGCCTGGCCCGGTTGGCGGGCCTGAAGCCCGGTCAGGTGGTGGCGGCGATGCGGCATCCGCGCAGCGACGCCGACGACCTCACCACCATGCTCGACGCCGTCGGCCGGATGTGGCTGTCCGGCGTACCGGTCGACTGGAGCCGGTTCCACGGCCCGCGCCGGCGGCTGGCCCTGCCCGGCTACCCGTTCGAACGGCACCGGCACTGGGTGGACGCCGTGCCGCGCACGATCGCGGCGGACCCCGCACCTGCCCTGGTGGCCGCCGCCCCGGCCGACGCGCCCGAGCCCGTCGACGCCGGCAACCGGCCGGTCCTCAGCACGGCCTACGTCGCCCCGAACACGCCCATGCAGGAGTGCGTGGCGGAGATCTGGAGCGAGCTGCTCGGCATCCGGCCGGTCGGGGCGCTCGACAACTTCTTCGAGCTGGGCGGGCATTCGCTGCTCGCCACCCAACTCGTCGTACGGTTGCGGGCCCGGCTCGGCGTGGCGCTGCCGCTCGAGACGGTCTTCGCGCAGCCGACCGTCGCGCAGCTCGCGGCGGCGCTGCCGGCGACCGGCGCCGCACCCGCCCGTCCCGTGGACGTTCCCGCCGAGCAGCCCGCCGCCGCGCCGGCCCCGCCGGCCATCCCCCGCACCGATCCCGGCACCGGTCCGGCGCCGCTGTCCTCCGGGCAGCACCGGCTGTGGTTCCTCGACCAGGCGTACCACCAGAACGCCTACACCGTCAGCACCACGCTGCTGCTGGACGGCACCCTCGACGTCGACGCGCTTCGCGGCGCCCTCGCGGAGCTGGTCCGGCGGCACGAGTCGCTGCGTACCGTCTTCCCGCTCGGCCCCGACGGCGACCCGGTTCAGGAGGTGCTGCCGCCCAGCCCGGTCGAGCTGGCGATCAGGTCCGCGCCGGCCGGTGCGGAGACGGACCCGCTCGGGGGTACCCGCAGCATCGTGGAGTCCGCGGTCGCCGACGCGGTGCCGCCGTGGGTGCACCAGGCCCTCGCCGCCGACGTCCGACGCCCGTTCGACCTGGCCCGCGGGCCGCTGTTCCGGGCCGTGCTGCTCCGCATCACCGACGACCGGCACGTGCTGTCGCTGACCATGCACCACAACGTCTCCGACGGGTGGTCCCTCGGCATCATCGCCGGCGAGCTGGCCACGCTCTACGCCGCCGTCCTCGACGGCCGCCCTTCGCCGTTGCCCGAACTGGCCATCCAGTACGGCGACTACGCGCGCTGGCAGCGCAACCGGATGGCGGACACCGACAGCGACGACATGCGGTACTGGCGCCGGCAACTCGACGGCGTGGCCAGCGTCCTGGAGGTGCCCACCGACCGGCCGCGGCCGCCCGTGCAGACGTTCGACGGCGCGGTCAGCACCCTCGTCCTGCCTTCGCAGACGGCCGACGAACTGCGCCGCTTCAGCCAGGCCCGAGGCGCCACGCTGGCGATGACCGCGCTGGCCGCGCTGAAGGCCGTGCTCTGGCGCTACACCGGTCAGGCCGACATCTGTGTCGGCACCCCGGTCGCCGGGCGGGTCCGCGCCGAGCTCGAACCGATGGTCGGCTTCTTCGTCAACATGCTGCCGTTGCGCACCGTCATCGACGGCGACTGGACCTTCGACGAGCTGCTCACGCAGGTGCGGCGCACGGCGTTGGGCGCGTACGACCACCAGGAGGTGCCGTTCGAGCGCCTCGTCGACCTCGTCGACGCGCCCCGCGACCTCAGCCGGAATCCCCTGTTCCAGGTGATGTTCAACATGCTGAACGTGCCCGAACAGGACCTGCGGACGACCGGGCTGCGGATGGTCCAGTTCGCCGTCGAGCCGGGCATCGCCCAGCAGGACCTCGCCCTGTACGCGTACGAGGTGGCCGAGGGACTGCGGTTCCGGCTGGAGTACAACACCGACCTGTTCGACGCGGCGACCGCCGAGCGGATGATGGGGCACCTGGAGACGCTGCTCGCCGCCGCCGTCGCCGACCCCGGCGTCCGGCTCGCGGAAATGGCCGTCCTCACCCCCGCCGAGCTGGCCCGCATCGCCGAATGGAACGACACCGCCACCCCGCTCGGCTGGGCCACGCCGGGGCGCGACGGGAAGACACCGACCCTCGTCGAGCTGATCGAGCACCAGGCCGCCGCGAACCCCGACCGGCCCGCCGTGACGTTCGGGGCGACCACGCTCAGCTACGCCGAGCTCAACGCCCGGGCCAACCGGCTCGCCCACCGGCTCCGCCGCGCCGGCGTCGGCCCGGACGTCACCGTCGCCGTCTGCCTCAATCGCACGCCCGAGCTGCCGGTCACCCTGGTCGGCGTGCTCAAGGCCGGCGGCGCGTACGTCCCGGTGGACCCCGACTACCCGATCGAGCGGCAGCGGTACGTGCTGACGCACAGCGGCGCCCCGGTCCTGGTCACCGAAGCGGACCTCGCCGACCGGTTCGCCGGGTACGCCGGCGAGGTGCTGCACAGCGGCCAAGCGTCCCTGGCCACCGAGCCGGACACCGACCCCGAGCCCCTCGCCGGTCCGGACGACCTCGCGTACGTGATCTACACGTCCGGGTCGACCGGACGCCCCAAGGGCGTACGGGTGACGCACGGCGCCGTCGTCAACACGCTGGCCGCCATGCGCGAACGGCCGGGTCTGACCGCCGACGGCACCATGCTCGCGATGGCCAGCTTCGCCTTCGACATGTCCGTACCGGAGCTGTTCCTGCCCCTCGTGGTCGGCGCCCGGATGCTGATGGTGGGCCGCGACGTCGCCTACGACGCGACCCGACTGGCCGGACTGCTCGCCACGGACGAGGTCACCCTGGCTCAGGGCACCCCGGCCACCTGGCGGCTGCTGATCGAGTCCGGCTGGACCGGACTGCCCGGCCTGACGGCCGTGTGCGGCGGCGAGGCGGTGTCCGCGCCGCTGGCTCGGCAACTGGCCGAACGGGTCGGCGCGCTGTGGAACCTCTACGGTCCGACCGAGGCCGCCGTCTGGTCCACCATGGAACGCATCGAGCCCGGCTGCACGCACCTCACCATCGGCCGACCGATCGGCAACATGCGGATCTACGTGCTCGGCCCACAGCTGTCCCCCGCCCCGGTGGGCGTCCTCGGTGAGCTGTACCTCGGCGGGGCGGGACTGGCCCGCGACTACCACGGCGACCCGGCGCTGACCGCGCAGCGGTTCGTGCCGGACCCGAACGGCGGCGGCCGGCTGTACCGCACCGGCGACCTCGGCCGCTACCTGGCCGACGGCCGCATCGAGTTCGTCGGCCGCAGCGACTCGCAGGTGAAGGTGCGCGGATTCCGCATCGAACTCGGCGAGATCGAGGCGGTGCTGCGCCGCCACCCGTCGGTACGCGACACCGCCGTCGTGGTCCGCGAGGACGAGGGTGAGAAGAGGATCACGGCCTACCTCACCCTGACCACCGCAGCAGAACCCGACGCGGACGCGAATCAGCCGGAGGTCACCGCCGACTTCGACGCCGACCCGGCGCCGTGGCGGGCCTTCGCCCGCACCTACCTGCCGGACTACATGGTGCCGTCCGCCTTCGTGGTGCTCGACCGCATGCCGCTCAACGCCAACCGCAAGGTCGACCGCGCGGCCCTGCCCGCGCCCCGGCGCGGCAACGCCACCGTCGGCGCCACCCCACCGGACACCCCGCTGCGGAAGGCCCTGGCCGAACGGTGGGCGGCGGTGCTCGGCTACGACAGCGTCGGCATCGACGACGACTTCTTCGACCTCGGCGGCGATTCCTTCAAGGCCATCAAGGCGCTGGCGGGGAACGACCCGGCGATCAGCGTCCTCGATCTGTTCCGCTACCCGACGATCCGGTCGCTGACCGAGCACCTGGACGCGACCGGCGGCTCCGCCGGGCGGCTGCTGCACGAGCTGACCCCGTCCCGACCGGCGACGCCGACGCAGCTGACGCTGCTGTGCGTACCGTTCGGCGGCGGCAGCGCGATCACCTTCCAGCCCCTCGCCGACGCCCTCCCACCGGGGGTGTCCCTGTACGCGCTGGAGCGGCCGGGCCACGACCTGAACCGCCCGGACGAACCTCTGCTGGGCCTGGACGAGCTGGTGGACCGCTGCGTGGCCGAGGTCCTCGACGGCATCAAGGGCCCGGTTGCGGTGTACGGGCACTGCGTGGGCGGCGCCGAAGCGGTAGAGCTGGCCCGCCGGCTCGAAGCGGCCGGCGTCGACCTGACCGGGGTGGTCATCGGCGCCCACTTCCCCGCCCCGAGACTGCCCGGCCGGCTGTTCACCTGGCTGCGCCGGTGGTTCCCGCTGGAACGCTGGACGTCGAAGCGGCGGACGCTGGAAGCGCTGCGCGCGATGGGCTTCTTCACCGAGGTCTTCGACGAGAACGAGAAGGACTTCGTCATGCGCGTGGTCCTGGCCGACTCCGCGGCCGGCGAGGACTACTACACCGACGTCTACGCCAACGGCCTGCCCCGGAAACTGTCGGCCCCGCTCGTCTGCGTCGTCGGCAGCGGCGACCGCGCCACCGAGCTCTACCAGGAGCGGTACCTGGAGTGGGAGTTCTTCGCCGACCGGGTGTCGCTGGAGGTCATCGACGGCGCCGGCCACTACTTCGCCAAGCACCAGCCGGGCGAGCTGGCGAGCATCATCCTGGCGAACTGCGGCGCGCCGAGCCCGGCATTCCCGCCGCAGGCCGACGCCCCGGAAACCGACGCCGCGACCCCGCCGCTACCCGAGCAGCCGGAACACGTCGCTGCCGTCCCGGCCGCGCCGGCCGCCCACCGGCCCCCCGCGCGCCGGACGATGCCCAGCCTGACGGTGTTCTACCTGATCGCGATCGGTCAACTCGTCTCGCTCATCGGCAGCGGACTGACCGGCTTCGGCATGAGCCTGTGGGTCTACCAGCAGACCCGGTCGGTCTCGCTCTTCGCCACGGCCACCGTCCTGGCGCTGCTGCCCGCCGTGGTCCTCTCCCCCATCGCCGGCGCGCTGGCGGACCGGTGGGACCGACGACGGATCATGGTCCTCGCGGACTCCCTGGCCGCCGCCGGCACCGTGAGCCTCGCCCTCCTGCTGTGGTTGGGGCAACTCCAGCTGTGGCACGTGTTCACCGCCATCACCGTCACCGCGGTGGCGACCGCCTTCCAGCAACCCGCCTACCTGGCGGCCGTCACCCAACTCGTACCGAAGCGGTACTACGGGCGCGCCAACGGCATCGTCGCCCTCGGCACGGCGACGAGCACCGTGCTGGCGCCGCTGGTCGGCGGCGCGCTGGTGATCGCCGTCGGGCTGCGCGGGATCGTCGTCATCGACCTGCTCACCTTCGCCGTCGCGGTGACCGTCACCCTGTCGGTCCGCTTCCCGGACAGCCTCTTCGTCAGGCGCGAGGAGCCGTTCCTGCGGGAGATCCTCGGCGGCTGGCGGTTCATCATCCGCCGGCACGGCCTGGTGGCGCTGGTCGTGCTGACCGCGTCGCTGAACTACTTCTTCTCGATGGTCGAGGTCCTGGTCACCCCGCTGACCCTGTCGTTCGGCGATCCGGCGGTGCTGGGCCGGGTGCTCGCCGCGAGCGGGGTCGGCATGCTCGTCGGCTCGGTCCTCATGGGCGTGTGGGGCGGCACGGCTCGGCGTACCACCGGCATCCTGGCCAGCGTCGTGCTCCTCGGTGCGTCACTGCTCACCGTCGGCTTGCACCCGAGCCCGCTGTTCCCGACCCTCGGCCTGTTCGGCATGGGCCTGGCCACCGCGCTGGTGAACACGCACTGGCTGGCCATCGTGCAGGCCAAGGTGGGGCTGGAGCTGCAGGGGCGCGTCCTGTCCATGGGCCAGATGCTGTCCTGGCTGATGGTGCCGGCCGGTTTCCTCACCGCCGGCCCGCTCGCGGAGCACGTCTTCGCCCCGATGGTGTCGCCCGACGGCGCGCTGGCCGCCGTGGTCGGCAGCGGACCGGGCCGCGGCATGGCCGTCGCGGCGATCGTGGCCGGACTCTGTTCCCTCGCCCTCGCCGCCGCCGGCATCGCCTACCGACCGATCCGCAACGTCGAGGACGAACTGCCCGACAACGACCCCGGCGCCGTCATCCTCGCCGACAAGGACCGCCTGCAGGAGGCCGCCGACCGCCAGCTCGTGCTGCACAAGAGCGGAGGTCCACGCCGGTGAGCGCACCCACCCGACCCGCCGGCCCCACCCGCCGGACCGCGGGCCGGCGCCCGAGCGGCGCCGCGCCTGCCGCGGACTGCCTGCACCGGATGGTGGCGGCGCAGGCCGCCCGCACCCCCAACGCGGAGGCGGTACGGCACACCGACGGCACCCTGTCCTACCGTGAACTCGACGACGCCGCGAACCGGCTGGCCCGGGCGCTGCTGCAGCGCGGGGTGACCCGGGAGGAACGCGTCGGCGTCTGCCTGCCGCGCAGCCCCGAGCTGGTGGTCGCCCTGCTCGCCGTGCTCAAGGCCGGCGCCTGCTACGTGCCGCTGGACCCGGCCTACCCGCCGGCCCGGGTGGCGTTCATGACCGCCGACTCCGGCGTGCGGCTGGTGCTGACCCACTCCGACCTCGCCGACCGGTTCCCCGACACCGCGATCCTGGTCGACCGGCTCGACCCGGCCGAGGACAGCACCGACCCGGCGGCGCCGGCCACGCCGGCGGACCTGGCGTACGTCATCTACACCTCCGGCTCCACCGGGCGACCCAAGGGCGTGGCCATCGAACACCGGTCGGCCTCGCTGCTCATGCACTGGGCCCGGCAGACCTTCGACGACGCCGAACTGGGCGGCCTGCTCGCCGCCACCTCCGTCTGCTTCGACCTGTCCATCTTCGAGATCTTCGCCCCGCTCTGCTGGGGGGGCCGGGTGCTGCTCGTCGACAACGTGCTGGCCCTCGCCGCCGCCGGGGCGGACCGGCTGCCCGTCACCCTGGTCAACACCGTCCCCTCCGCGATGGGCGAACTGCTCACCGCCGGCGCCCTACCGCGGAGCGTGCGCACCGTCTGCCTGGCCGGCGAGCCGCTCACCGCCGCGCTGGCCGCCCGGGTGTGGTCCCGCCCGCACGTACGCCGGCTGTGCAACCTCTACGGCCCGTCCGAGGACACCACCTACTCCACCTGGGCGGAGGTGCCACCGGACAGCGGAGACCCGCCGATCGGCCGCCCGCTGCCGCAGACCCGCGCCTACGTCCTCGACCCGGACGGGCAGCCGGTCCAGCCGGGCGATCCGGGCGAGCTCTACCTGGCCGGGGCGGGCCTGGCCCGCGGCTACCTCGACCGGCCGGAGGAAACCGGGGCCCGGTTCCTGCCCGACCCGTTCCGGCCCGGCGAGCGGATGTACCGCACCGGCGACCGGGTCCGGCTGCGACCGGACGGGCAGCTGGCCTACCTGGGTCGGCTCGACGACCAGGTGAAGCTGCGCGGCTACCGGATCGAGCTGGGCGAGGTCTCCGCCCGCCTCGCCGGCCTGCCCGGGGTCCGTGAAGCGACCGCCGCCGTACGGGAAGGACCGAGCGGTGATCCGCTGCTCGTCGGCTACCTGGTCGGCGAGCGACGCGACGACGTACGCGCCCGGCTGGCCGAGGTGCTGCCCGCGCCGCTGGTCCCCGCAACCCTGGTCTGGCTGGACCGGCTGCCCACCCTGCCCAACGGCAAGGTGAACCGCGCCGCCCTGCCCGCCCCCACCCTCGGCGACGACACCGCACCCGACACCGGACCGCTGCCCGGGACGGCCGGCGCGGTGGCCGCCGTGTGGCGCGAGGTGCTCGGCGTGCCCGTCACCGGCGCCGACAGCGACTTCCTCGCCCTCGGCGGCGACTCCCTGCTCGCGGTCCGCTGCGCCACCCGGCTCGCCGCCGCTACCGGCCGGCCGGTCCGACCCGCCGACCTCTTCACCCACCCGACCCTCGCCGCGCTGGCCGCCCACCTCGACGGGCTGACCACCGACCCGCCGCCGGTCAGCGCGCCGGCCGCCCCGGCGCCGGCCGGCCCCGCCCCGCTGTCCGCCGCGCAGACCCGGCTCTGGTTCCTGCACCAGCTCGACCCGGACGACACCTCCTACCTGCTCGCCTTCGCGATCCGGTTCGCCACGCCGCTGGACCCGGACCGGCTGGCCCGGGCGCTGCGTCGAGTGGTCGACCGGCATCCGGCCCTGCGCACGACGTTCCCCTCCGGACCCGACGGGCCGGTGCAGCACCTCCACCCCACCCCGGAGGTGGCACCGGTCGTCGCGCCGCCCGAGGCGGGCACGCCGCTCGACGACCGCCTCACCCGGCTCGCCGCCGCAGCCACCCGGTCACCGATGGACCTGGCCACCGGCCCGCTGCTGCGCGCCCAGCTGGTGCCGGACGACACCGGCCACGCGGTGGCGCTGCTGCTGGTCGTCCACCACATCGTCTGCGACGACTGGTCCTTCGGCGTGATCGTGCGGGACCTGGCCCGCGCGTACGACGCCGAGGCAGCCGCCGCGGCGGTCCGCCAACCCCCGGCGGTCGGCCCGGCGGCGCTCGCCCTGGCCGAACGGAACTGGCTGGCCGGGCCGGCCGGACGGCAGGCGGTGGCCGACGTGCTCGACGAGCTGCGCGGCGCGCCCGACCTGCTCGACCTGCCCCCGGCCCCGCCCCGGCCCGGCCAGCCCGCGCCGCCTGTCGCGCGTCCGGGCCGGCACCCCGCGTCCGGTGCCGCGCTGCGGACCCGAGTGGACGCCGACACCGCCGCGGCCGTGCGGGACCTGGCCCGGGCCGAGCGGGTCAGCCTGCACATGGTCGGGCTGTCCGCCTTCGCCGCCCTGCTCGGCACCGCCACCGGCCGACACGACCTGCTGGTCGGCGTCGCGTTCGCCGGCCGGACCAGCGTCGCCGCCGAGCAGAGCGTCGGCTGCTACGTCAACACCCTGCCGCTGCGGCTGCGGCCCGCCCCCGACCGCCGCTTCGCGGACCTGCTCGACGAGGCCCGCCGGGTCACCCTGTTCGCCGCGGCCCACCAGGACGTCCCCTTCGACCTGCTGGTGGAGCGGCTGCAGCCCACCCGCCGGCCGCACCGCAACCCCCTCGTCCAGGTCGCCTTCGGTGTGCAGAACGCCCCGCCGGCCCGGCATCACGGCGCGGCCGGGGAGTTCACCGGCGTGGAACTGGCCCCGGACACCGCCCGGCTCGACCTGACCCTCTGGCTCGACGAGCGGCGGGACGGGCTGGAGGCGCTCTGGACCTACCGCACCGACCTGTTCGACCACGACGGGGTGGTCGCGTGGCACCGGCGGTTCACCGCGCTGCTGCGTACCGCCGCCGCCGACCCCCGGCGCAGTCTGGCCGACTGCGCCGACACCTTTGGAGCGAAAGATGAGTGAGCAGACCCGGGTCGCGCGGGCCATCCCCCGTCGCGGCCGCGACCGGAACCTAGTGGACGTGCGGCCCGACTGGCCCGGTGGCCCGCTGCCGGCACTGGTGCAGGCCAACGTGCCCGACATCGACCTGTCCGGCTGGCTGGCCGGCCACCGCGACGAGGTCGACGAACTGGCCCGCCGGGCCGGAGCCGTGCTGTTCCGCGGCTTCGCCGTGGCCGGCCCGGACGACTTCCGCACCGTGATGGCCGCCGTCTCCGACGACGTGCTCTCCTACGGCGAACGCTCCTCGCCGCGCAGCAAGGTCACCGAGGGGGTGTACACCTCCACCGAGCACCCCGCCGACCAGCCGATCGTGCTGCACAACGAGCAGTCGTACACGGTGAACTGGCCGCTGCGCATCGTGTTTCACTGCGAGGTGGCGCCGGCCGCCGGCGGGCGCACTCCGCTGGCCGACAGCCGCCGGGTGCTCGCCCGGCTCCGCCCGGAGACGGTCGCCGAGTTCGAGCGGCGCGGGGTGCTCTACCGGCGCAACTACCTGCCCGGCATCAGCCTCTCCTGGCAGACCGCGTTCCAGACCGAGCGGCGCGAGGACGTCGAGGCGTACTGCGCCCGGGCGCTGATCGACGTGGAATGGGTCAGCGACCAGCAGCTGCGCACCCGGCAGGTCCGCCCGGCGGTACGCCGCCACCCGGTCACCGGAGAGCGGACCTGGTTCAACCACGCGCTGTTCTTCCACGTCACCTCCCTGCCCGAGGACGTCGGCGCCGGCCTGCGGGCCGCCCTCGACGAGGAGGACCTGCCCTACCAGACCGCGTACGGGGACGGCACGCCCATCCCCGACGAGGTGCTGGCCGAGCTGCGGGCGGCGTACGCCGCGGAGACCCGCTCCTTCGAGTGGCGGCGCGGCGACGTGCTGCTGGTGGAGAACATGCTCGCCGCGCACGCCCGGGAGCCGTTCACCCCGCCCCGACGGATCCTCACCGCGATGTCCGACCCGGTCGCCGCGCCCGAGCTGACCGAGGCGCTCCGCTCCGGCCCGGCCACGACGGGAGACCGGCCGTGAGCGCGAGGAGTGAGCCGGGCCTGCGAGCCCCGCAGCCGCGAACGAAAGGTGGTGCCGTGACCGGGCCGGGGCCGCGCCGGCGCGGTAGCGGTCCGGTCACCTCGCCGGTGTCCCGGCGGGTGCTCGTGGACGAGGAGTTCGTGCTGCTCATCGAGGCCACCGTGCCCGACCTCGACCTGGCCGGCTGGCTCGCCGGCCGGCGTGAGGAGCTGCTGCAGGACCTGGACCGCTACGGGGCCGTGTTCTTCCGCGGCTTCGAGGTCGGCACCGCCGACGACTTCAGCGAGGCCGCCCGGGCGGTCAGCCCGGACCTGCTCGGCTATCTGGAGCGGGCCGCCCCCCGTCACGAGGTCGCCGACCGGGTGTTCACCTCCACCGAGTTCAACGCCGAGCAGTGGATCCCGCTGCACCACGAGATGTCGTACTCGCACAACTGGCCCACCTACCTCTACTTCTGGTGCGCGCAGCCAGCCACCGGGGACGGCGGGGCCACCCCGCTGGCCAGCGAGCGGGTCATCACCCCGCTGATCCCCGCCGACGTGCGGGAGCGGTTCCTGCGCTCCGGCGTCTGCTACGTGCGCAACTACGGCCCGCACCTGGACCTGCCGTGGCAGGAGGCGTTCCAGACCACCGACCGGGCGGAGGTGGAGGCGTACTGCACCGCCTCGGCGACGGAGTTCACCTGGCTGGGTGGGGACGGGCTGCGCACCCGGTCCCGGCGGCAGGCGATCGCCACGCACCCGCGCACCGGGGAGACGGTCTGGTTCAACCACGCCCACCTGTTCCACGTGTCGAACATGCCGGCGGAGGTGTCGGGCGCGCTGCTGCGCGAGTACGGCCCGGACGGGCTGCCCCGCAACGCGTACTACGGCGACGGCGAGCCGATCCCCGACGAGGTGGTCACCGGCATCCGCGAGCTGTACCGGCAGCACGCCGTCTCGGTGCCCTGGCAGCGCGGCGACGTGCTGGTCGTGGACAACTTCCTGGCCACCCACGGCCGGGAACCCTTCAGCGGCGACCGGGAGATCCTCGTCGCCATGTCCGACCTCTACGTCAACCGGAGTGAGCTGTGAACGGATACCGTCTGTCGCCGATCCAGCGCCTGGCCTGGTCCGGGAAGCAGGACCTGATCCGGGCCCGGGTCCGGCTGCACCGGCCGCTGGACCGGGCGCGGTTGCAGGCCGCCGTCGACACGGTGGTGGCCCGGCACGAGGCGCTACGGCTGACCCTGGTGCACCACCCCGGCCTGCGGGTGCCGTTGCAGGACGTGGACGACAACCGCGCCGTGGTGATCGGCGCCCAGGGCGAACTGTCCGTCACCCTCACCGACGACGCCCTGGAGTTGACCGCTACCCCGCTGATCGCCGACCCGGCCAGCCTTCGCCTGGTCCTCGCCGACCTGGCCCGGGCCTACGCCGGCGAGGCGCTGCCGGACGACCCGGAGGCGCTGCAGTTCCTCGACGTGGCCGAGTGGCAACTCGAGGAACGGGAGCAGAACCCGGCCGCCGCGCCCACCACCCCGGCCGCGCGGCTGGTCACCCCGCACGGCGACGACCCGACCGCCGTGGTCACCGCGGCGGTGCCCGCCGCCGCCCTGGCCGATGCCGCCCGGTCCGCGAATGTCGAGCCGGCCACCGTGCTCCTCGCCGCCTGGGCCCTCGCGGTCTCCCGCCGCGCCGAGGCGCCGGACGGGGCCGATGAGGCGGACCTGGTGCTGGCCCGGTGGAGCGACGGCCGCCAGGCCGCCGGCACCGCCGAGGTGGTCGGACCGCTGGGCGGCTACGGCCCGCTCCGGCTGGCCCTGCCGCTGCCCGCCGCCCCCGCCGACCTGCTGGCCTGCGTCCACGCCGCCGAGACCGCCGCCGACGACACGTTCCACCTGGTCGAACCGGTGGACGAGCAGTCCGAGGCGGTCGCCGGGTTCGCGGTGCTGCCCACCGTGGACCCGGCCACCGTGGCCGGCCTCGACGGCGCCGCCGTGGCGGTGGCCGACCCGCCGCCGGCCGGCGGCGCGCAGCTCACCGCCCTGACCGACGGCGACCAGATCACCCTGCGGGTGGTCGGCGGGCAGTGGCTGCTCGACGCACTGCTGGCGATCCTGCGGACCCTGCCCGCCGCGCTCACCGCCGCCGCCCCACTGGCTGTGCTCGGCGACGGGGAGGCCCGCTGGCTGGCCGACGCGGCCGGGAGCACCGCCGAGACGCCGGGGCGAACCCTCGTCGACCTGCTCGACGCGGGCCTGGCCGGCATGGACCCCGACGCCGCGGCGGTGGTCGCCGCGGACGGCGCGTACACCGTCGGCGAGCTGCACGAACGGGCCACGCGGGTGGCCGGCGCGCTGGCCGCGCGCGGACTGTCCGGCACCCCGGTCGGGGTGCTGGCCGCCCGGTCGCGGGACACCGTCGTGGCGTTCCTCGGCGTGCTGCGGGCCGGGGCGGTGTTCGTCCCGCTGGACCCGGACGCCCCGGCGCAGCGCCTCGCCGCCCAGGTCCGCGCCGTCGGCGCGCAGGTCGTCGTCGGCGTCGGCGGCCCGGCGACCGTGGCGGTCGACGAACTCGTCGCGGCCGGCGGCCAGCCGCCCGCCGCAGCGCCGGCCCCGGCCGACCCGGCGTACGTGATCTTCACCTCCGGCTCCACCGGCACGCCCCGGCCGGTGCAGGTGTCGCACGGCGCCGCCGCGCACCTGGCCGACGCCCTGGAGCGCACCGTTTACGCCGGCAGCCGCCCCGGGCTGCGGGTGGCGGTGAACGCTCCGCTCACCTTCGATGCCTCGATCAAGCAGCTCGTGCAGCTCGGCCACGGCCGCAGCCTCTACCTCGTCCCCGAGGACGTCCGGCGGGACGGAGCGGCGCTGGCCGCCGCGCTCGCCGACCACGACGTCGACGTGCTCGACCTGACCCCCGCCCAGCTGCGCATCCTGCTCGCCGGGGCGGGCGACACCCGACTGCCCGGCCTGCTGCTGCTCGGTGGGGAGGCCATCGCGCCGGACCTGTGGGAGACGGTGGCGGCACTGCCCGACGTCCGCGCGGTCAACCTGTACGGCCCGACCGAGTGCACGGTGGACACCAGCGCGGCGCAGGTACGCGCCGGGGACGCCCCGACCATCGGCCGGCCGCTGCCCGGCGTCGCGGTCTGGGTGCTCGACGGGCAGCTCCGGCCGGTGCCGCCGGGCGCGGCCGGGGAACTCTGCGTCAGCGGGCCGCAGCTCGCCGACGGGTACCTCGGCGACCCGAAAACCACCGCGCAGCGGTTCGTGCCGGTGGCGCTGCCGTCCAGCCGGACCGAACGGGTGTACCGCACCGGCGACCGGGTCCGCTTCGACGCCGACCGGCGGCTGCGCTACCTGGGCCGCCTGGACGACCAGGTGAAGATCCACGGTTTCCGGGTGGAGCCGGGCGAGATCGCCACCGTCCTGCGCGAGCACCCGGAGGTCGCCGACGCCGCCGTGGTGGCCCGCGACGACGACGGGCACGGCGACCGGCTCGTCGCCTACGTCCGGCCGGGCCGCCCAACCGGGACCGCTGAAGTCGACGTCGAGCGGATCGCCGGGATCAACCCGCACGAGACCCGCTACCTGTACGACGAGATCTTCGTCCAGCAGGTCTACCTGCGCGACGGCATCGTGCTGCGGCCCGGCGCGACCGTGCTCGACGTGGGCGCGAACATCGGCATGTTCTCGCTGTTCGTCCACACCGTCTGCCCGGACGCGACGATCCACGCGTTCGAACCGGTGCCGTCGGTCGCCGACGTGCTACGGCGCAACGTCGCCGAGTTCGGCGTACCGGCCACGGTGCACGGGTTCGGGCTGTCCCGGACGGCCGGGGAGGTCTCCTTCACCTACTACCCGGGCTACTCCATGATGTCCGGCCACGCCGCGTACGCCGACCCGGCGGCCGAGGTGTCGGTGATCAAGCGGTACCTCGCCAACGAGCGGGACGCCGGCGCCGACGAGCGGGACGTCCTGCTCGGCCGGGTCGACGAACTGCTGGCGGAACGTTTCGCCGGCCGGGAGCTCACCGTGCCGGTCCGGCCGCTGTCGGCCGTGCTCGACGAGATCGGCCCGCAGCGCATCGACCTGCTGAAGATCGACGTGCAGCGCGCCGAGGCGGATGTGCTCGCCGGGCTGGCGGACCGGCACTGGCCGCTGATCGCGCAGGTCGCCATGGAGGTCCACGACGCGGCCGGCACCGACACGGAAGGCCGGCTGGCCGAGCTGGTCGCGTTCTTCGAGGGCCACGGCTTCGACGTGGTGACCCGGCAGGACGACCTGCTCGTCGGCACCGACCGGCACACCCTGCACGCCGTGCGCCCGGAGTACGCCGCCGATCCGCGCCCGCCGGTGGTCGTCCCGGCCGGGCCGGCGGCCGGCCCGCTGGCGGAGCGCCTGACCGGCTGGCTGGCCGACCGGCTGCCGGCCCACCTGATCCCGGCCGCCGTGGTGCTCCTCGAAGAGCTGCCGCTGACCCGCAACGGCAAGCTCGACCGGGCGGCGCTGCCCGCGCCCCGCCTCGACCGGCCTCGCGACAGCGCGGCGGTGATGCCCGCCAACCGGGCCGAGGAGATCCTGGTCGAGGCGTGGCGCGAGGTCCTCGGGGTGGCGAGCTTCGGCGTGACCGACAGTTTCTTCGCGCTCGGCGGCGACTCCATCCGGAGCATCCAGATGCAGGTCGCGGCGAACAAGCGGGGGCTGTCGTTCCGGCTCGGCGACATCTTCACCTACCAGTCGATCCGGGAGCTCGTCACGCACGGGCAGATCACCCTCGACGGTGCTTCCGCCGAGCCCACGGCTTCCGGCGCGGCCGAGGAAGCGGAGCGCTTCGCACTGGTCGCCGCCGCCGACCGGGAGCTGCTGCCCGCCGGGCTCACCGACGCGTACCCGATGACCGCCCTGCAGCAGGGCATGGTCTACCACTGCGAGCTGACCGGCGACCCGGCGATGTACCACAACGTCACCGCGCACCGGATCGCCGCGCCGCTGGACGCGGCGGCCCTGCGCCGCGCGCTGGCCGGCCTGGTGGCCGCCCACCCGATGCTGCGGACCGGGTTCGCGCTGGGCGCGTACTCGGAGCCGTTGCAGCTCGTGCACGCGGACGTGCCGGTCGAGGTGCCGGTGACGGACCTGGCCGACGCCGACCCGCAGGCCCGCCGCGAGCGGGTCGACGAGCTGGTGGCGGAAGAGCGGGTACACCCCTTCGACTGGGCCCGCCCGCCGCTGCTGCGGCTGCACGCCGTCCGCGAGGACGCCGACGGGTTCACCCTGATCGTCGCCGAGTACCACGCCATCCTCGACGGCTGGAGTCTGCACCTGTTCCTCACCGACCTGCTCGCCGCGTACGACCGGGAGCGGGCCGGCATTGCCCGCCCGGCCCGCCCCGGCCTGCAGTTCCGGGAGTACGTGGCGGCCGAGCGGGACGCCCTGGCGGACCCGGTCACCCGCCGGTTCTGGCTGGACGGCCCCGGCGCGGTGCCGCCGCTGCTGCTCGGCGGCCCGGACCCGCGGACCACCACCACCCGGCGCGTGCCGCTCAGGGCCGGCACGACCGACGTGGTCACCGAGGCCGCGCGGGCGGCCGGCGTGCCGGTGAAGTCCTGGCTGCTCGCCATCCACCTGCGCCTGGTCGGCGAGCTGTCCGGCCGCAACGACGTGGTCAGCGGCCTGGTGGTCGGCGGCCGGCCGGAGGGGGACGGCAGCGATGCCACCCTCGGCCTGTTCCTCAACACCCTGCCGGTGCGCGTGCAGCTGGGCGCCCGGTCCCTGACCGACCTGGCCGCCGAGGTCTGGCGGGCCGAGCGGGAGCTGATGGCGCACCACCGCTTCCCGCTCGCCGAGATCGTCCGCGCCGGCGGGGCCGGCCCCCGCTTCGACCACTTCTTCAACTGGACCCACTTCCCGAACGCGCAGGCCGATGGCGGCAGTCGCATCGTGGACAGTCGGGGCATCACGGTGGACGTGGCGTTCAGCCTCGCCGTCGACGCCGAACTGGACGCCGACACCGGCCGTCTCGCCCTCACCGTCCAGTACGACCACCGGCACGTCCCGGCAGACCGCGTCGACACCTTCGCCGACGGCTTCCGCCGGCTGCTGGCCGCCGACCCGACCGCACCGCTATCCGCCGTCGCCCCGCGCGGGCCAGCGCTCGACGACGACGTGCGGACCAGGTGGGCGGCCCGGGTGGCGGCGGCCTGGCAGGAGGTGCTCGGCATCGCACCGAGCGACCCGGGGACCGACTTCCTGGCCGCCGGCGGGGACTCGCTGCGCGCCCTGCGGCTGGTCACCGTGCTGCGACAGCGCCACGGCAGCGACCTCACCCTGCCCGAGTTCGTGACGCTGGGCAGCTACGGTGCGCTGGTGGACCGGGTGGCCCGTTCCGCCTGACCCCTGATCAGCGGCCGACCGGGCCGGCCCGCGCCGGCCCGGTCGGCCGTTCCCGGCTATCGAGAGGAGCACCGTTGACCGGCCTCAGCACCACCGCCGTGCACGGCGACGACGGCCTGAACCCCGGTGGGGCGGTGGCACCGCCGATCGTGCAGAGCGCGACCTTCAGCGCCGCGTCCGACGAGCGGTTCACCGCGATCGCCACCGAGACCCGGGGCAGCACCTTCTACACCCGGTACGGCAACCCCAACCATGCGCAGGTGGCCGCCGTGGTCGCCGAGCTGGAAGGCGCGGAGACGGGTCTGGTCACCGCCTCGGGAATGGGCGCGATCAGCACCGTCGCGCTGGCCCTGCTCTCCGCCGGCGACCACGTGGTGGTGCAGCGCAGCACATACGGCGGCACCACCTCACTCGCCACCGGACTGCTGCCCCGCTTCGGGGTCTCCTGCACCCAGGTCGACCAGACCGACCTCGGGGCGTTCGAACGGGCCATCCGCCCGCAGACCCGGCTGGTGCTGGTGGAGACGCCCAGCAATCCGCTGCTGGAGCTGACCGACCTGACGGCCGTCGTGGAGTTGGCCCATGCGGCGGGCGCGTTCGTGGTGGTCGACAACACCTTCGCCACCCCGGTGAACCAGCGTCCGATGAGCGCCGGAGCGGACCTGGTCTGGCACAGCGGCACCAAGTTCCTCGGCGGCCACTCCGACGTCTCGGCGGGAGTGGTCGTCGGCGCCGCCGAACTGATCGAGCGGGTGTGGCAGACCGCGATCGTCACGGGCAGCACCCTCGGCCCGGTCGACGCCTGGCTCCTGCTACGCGGCATCCGTACGCTGCCGCTGCGGGTGCAGCGGCACAACAGCAACGCCGCCGCCCTGGCCTTGGCCCTGGAGGGTCACCCGGCGGTGGCCCGGGTCCGCTACCCGGGACTGCCGTCGCATCCCCAGCACGCGCTGGCCCGCCGGCAGATGACCGGCTTCGGCGGGGTGCTCAGCATCGACCTGAAGGCTGGCCGGGCGGGCGCCGCCGCGCTGCTGGCCGGGCTGGGGCTGGCCAAGCGCGCGGCCAGCCTGGGCAGCGTCAGCACCCTGGTGGTGCACCCGAGGTCGATGTGGGCGGGAATCGTGGATGCCGAGCAGTTGGCCGCCAGCGGTATCGGGGACGGGCTGGTCCGCGTCTCCACCGGCATCGAGGACACCGCCGACCTGGTGGACGACTTCCTGACGGCGTTGGACAAGGCGGCCGACCTTTAGCCGGACCGGATCAGCGTGCCCGCCGGTTGGCGCGCAGAGCACCGAGTATCACGCCGGGTGTGGCCAGCGACCGTGGGTGTGCCCGCATGGAAACGACCTCGTTGAACCGCCGCGCGGTCGTCACGTCCGTGACGGTCGCCGTGACGATCTGCCGGCTCACCCAGCTGGAGAACCGGTACCCGCGCGGGTAGGGCCCGTTGACGTGCGGCAGCGCCAGGTCGGCGGAGGTCGACGTCGACCAGGCGGCGTCGACCACCACCTTCTGCAGGGCGAAGAACCGGCGCGCCGGCGCGCCCAGATCCGGGCTCGACCGCAGGTACGCCGACAGGCAGGCAGCGTGCATTGCGGCCGCCGTCATCCCCTGCCCGTACACGGGGTTGAACGACGCGACCGCATCACCGACGCTGACCAGCCCGGCCGGAAACCGCTTCAGCGCATGAAAGTCCCGTCGCCGGCTGTCCGCATGGCGGTAGGTCTGGACGTCGCCGAGCAGTTCGCCCCCGGCGACCTCGCCGAACTCCGGTGGGAACTGCTCCCGCAGCCGGCGTACGAAGTCGTCTGCGGTCCGCCCCGGGCGGTTCTCGCCGTAACCGGCCATCATGGCCATCCACCGGCCATCCTCGACCGCGAAGAACGCCGCGCCGGCCACGTCCGACGACATCCCCGGACTGTGCAGCGCCAGGACGACCGCGAGTTCCGGGTTCGCCGCACGGCGTCGGAACAGGGCGGTGGCGTAGTTCAGGTGCACGGGCATCCGCCGTGCGACCGGCCGTTCCCAGCCAGCCTGCTCCAGCCACTCGGACAGCCTGCTCGACCGCCCCATCGCGTCCACCACGAGATCACCGGACTCGACACCCGCCAGCGCGCCGACGTCGCAGCGGACCCCGGTGGTCACGGCGCCGTCGCAGACGAGGCCCGTGGCGCGGGCGTTGACCGCCTTGACGTTGGGCAGTCGCAGCACCTGCTGGCGGATCAGCCCTTCCAGCAGCGGCCGGCTCCCCGCCAAGCTGTCGGCGTCGTCGGGTACGACAACCTTCCGGCGGCCGTCGAGGTAGTTGCGCCTGGCCGCGGGTGGAGCCTCGATCGCGCCTTGGGCCAGCGCCTGTTCGCGGAATCCCGGGAACAGGCGCTCGAGCTGGAGGAAGCCGCCGGGCAGCAGCGCGTGCAGTTGCGTCCCCTGCGGCACACCGGGCCGCTCGCCGGACGCCTGCAGGTCGTCCCGGTCGATGATGACGACGCTCTCCGCATGGTCGGACAACACCCGGGCGGCCACCAACCCGGCGACGCTGCCACCGAGCACCACCGCCTTGCCCATGATCGGGACCACCTGATCGGGCGGTCGCACCGCGTTCAGCGCGGCGAACACCCGAGCCGGGGAGCGGAACATCAAGCTCTCCAAGGGATACGAGGTGTGGCACCTTCCCGTGCCGGCGGAAGGCCGTACGTGGGCCAACCGGCCGGACGGCAGGTCGGCATGACCCCCGACGATCGTTGCACAAGCGCCGAGGCAGCGGCCATCGCGTCAAAGCGGCAACAGGTCGCGGGCAAGCTCTCGCCTGACCCGCCACTGGCTGGATGATTCGGTGGGCCACGGGAAGCCCCCGTGATCGAAGACCCAGTTCAGGTACGAGACGAACGGCATGGTTGTCTCCGCCGCGAAGAGCCCGTCGACGCAGCCGTCCGGAAGGACCATCCCGTACGGTGAGCCTCCGCTGACGTTCTCCTTGTGGAACCGGTCGGGTGCGAGTGGGAGCACGAACACGCCGGCGCTGGCGTCTTCCGCGCGGCGTTCACGCCAGCCGTTCCATTCGTCGGCGAAGTAGTCACGAATCGACGGAAAGTCGGCGTGGAGCGAGCCCTCCAGCTCGATCACGAGAGGGTCAGCCGAAGCCGACGTGGGCCACTGCGGATGCGTGCCGACCAGCCAGACGTCCCCGACGAGCCGCACCCAGGAACGCAGGGTCATGGGTACCGCGTCGAACCGTTCCTGGAGCCAATCCGCGTGCTCGGCAGCCGTCGCGGTCGGCGCGGCGTGGGGCGTCATGGGAGTCTGTTCGTCGTCGTTGGCGTGAAACCGGTAGCCGTCAGCCGAAAGCCGCTCGACGATGACCTCGACGTTCTGCCGGGCCCGGCGGGCCATCTCGTCGCAGACCAGCTGGGCCTCCTCCGCCAGATCGGCCTGCTGCCGAATTGTGCTGCCCAGCTGGTGCAGCTCGTGCCACACCTGCTCCCGTTGTCCGGCACGGTAACGGCTGAGCCACTGCGGCGACGACACCATGGCGGCAATCCTGCCGCATCAACGAAATCGTCGCGCCGGGCGGGTCATGACGGAGTGCCCCTGCCAGGCGCGCCATCCGGGCAAGGCTGGCCCCTGTGGACGCAGCCGGTCGCCCGCTGGCCGCCCCTGAGGGCGCCTCCGTCGCGAGGATCCAACCATTCACCGCAATGACATTGCGATATACAAATGTCCGCTGCTAGTCATGGGGCACGTCGTTCCGGCGGCGCGAACTACGACCTTGCTGGAGGTACGAGTCATGCCCCGTCCACACTTCTCCCCCGGGCTCCGCGATGCGGCGCCACGACTGCGCGGCGTCGCCCTCGTTGCGACCGGCCTAATGCTGCTGTCCTCGATCGCGGTGGTGTCCGGGCCGGCGGCCGCCGCCAGTCCAACGCTCGCTGTCGACCGGGCGGTCGACGACACGGCCTGCGCCGCGAACGTCGACGGCACGGCCGATTTCACGCCTGTCCTCTCGATCGACCTGCCGACCCGGGCGAGTTGGCTCAACCAGACCCCGCCGTACACCTTCGACCGCACCGACGCGGTGGCGGCCGGCTTCGACCGGGTCGGCTACTGCCTCGAGCTGGACGGCGTGACGGGCCCGCAGTGGGTCTGGACGGCCATGGAGCCCTTCACCGCGGACGCGCACCGCCTCGGCCTGCCGACCCGCACCGGGGAGATCACCCGTCAGCGGGTGAACGACCTGGACGTGGCCTCCAACGTTCCCGGCGTCACCACGGGCACCGGCCTGGCCGGCTATCTGGAGATGTGGCCCAACACCTACAGCACGGGCTCGTCCCGGCAGATCTCCGGTGCCTCGTCCACCAGCTACGACGCCGACGACACCGTCAACGCCTCCGGCGGGTACGGATCGTTCCAGGTGCACCAGGTCGGCGCCAGCCGCCCCTCGCCGGACGCGCCGCGCACGGTACTGGCGGTCAACACCTTCACCTCCACCGGCGCGGCGCTCTCGCTCGGCATCGGCTCTGCGCCAACCGGCCACCCGGACTGGACGTTCGCCGGCAACGCCGGCACGTTCACCCAACGGCGGCTGACCGTGTACGCCCGGTCCTCCGTGCTGACCCTGGATCAGCACCCGCAGGACCGCCAGTTGTATCCCCGGGACGCCGCGAACGGCGCCACCGTGCCGGTGTCCGGAGCAGTCACCGACCCGCGGGTCAAGGCGGTTCAGCTCACGGTCACCAGCGGCGACGACGAGTGGACCTACACGGCCCCGGTCACCGACCGGCGCGACTTCTCGTTCCGCCCCCGCATCGACGCCACCTTGCGCGACTACCGGTTCGCGCTACGCGCGCTGGGCGCCCAGGTGACCCGCCGGGTGGCCGGATGGGAAGGCATCCTGGCCGGCGACGTCTACCTCATCCAGGGCCAGTCCAACGCCGTGGCGGCGACCTACCAGGGCTCCTCCGCCGGCGAGGAGTCGCCGTTCATTCGCAGCTACGGGTCTCCCACGGCCGATCCGGTCCTGTCGGCGGCGGACCGCCGCTGGAACTACGCCGGCAGCGAGGTCACCAACCAGCCCGGCTCGATCGGGCAGTGGGGCATCCGCATGGCCCGGCGCATCGTGGACACCTATCAGGTCCCGGTGGCCATCCTCAACGGCGCCCACGGCGGCCAGCCGATCTCGTTCTTCCAGCGCAATGACGCGGACCCGGACGACATCCGCACCAACTACGGCCGGCTGCGGCAACGCCTGGTGGGCGCCGGGGTGCTGGGCGACGTCCGCGGGCTGCTCTGGTATCAGGGCGAATCCGACAACGACCAAGCGGCCGTACACGTCACCGGCTTCACCGCGCTGCTCGACGACTGGCGAGCTGAGCTGGGAGCCGACATCGCCGAGGGGACCCGGTACTTCGTCTATCAGGTCCGCACCTCGCCATGCAGCAACAGCACCACCGGCGCACTGCGGGAGGCGCAGCGGCAGATGGGCGACACACTCGGCGTGACCTTGCTGTCGACCAACGGCCTCTCGGGCCACGACGGCTGCCACTACGCCTGGGAGCAGGGCTACCGGGAGATGGGCGACCACACGTTCGCGGTGGTGGCGCGCGACCTCTACCACGGACCTGCTGAGGGGGTCGCCCCGCCGAACCCGAGCACCGCGGCGTTCTCGAACCCCGAGCGCACGGAGATCACCATCCAGTTGCGCAGCGACGACCCGCTGACGGTCGAGCCGGGTTCGGCGGCGGACTTCCGGGTCAACGGGACCACGGTCACCGTGGCCGATGTCGAGTACGTCGCCGGCGGCCAGTTGAAGCTGACCCTCTCCGCGCCCGCCGACGGCGCGACGGGCGTGAGCTACCTCAGCCATCTGCGGGCCGGACCCTGGATCGTCAACGCGACCGGCAGCGGTCTGCTGACCTTCCACAACCTGCCGATCACCTGACCGGCCCCGAGGCAGGCGGGACGCGGTGGCCGGCGACCGCGTCCCGCCTGCCTACCAGGATGGAACCATGTGCGTCGGCCGACCTGACCTCCTCGACGCGTGCCGCTACCGCTGTCCGGGGTTCGCGGCTTCCAGATCGTCGAGGCTGCCGGCCATGATCGTGCGGAGGTGCTCGGTGATGTGCTCGATCGGCCAGTCCCACCAGGCCAGGGCCAGGAGGCGGGCGACGTCCTCCTCGGCATAGCGGTGACGGATGAGCCTGGCCGGGTTGCCGCCGACGATGCCGTAGTCGGGCACGTCCTCCACCACGACCGAACCGGAGGCGATGATCGCTCCGTTGCCGATACGGACGCCGGGCATCACCGTGGCGCGGTAGCCGAACCACACGTCGTTGCCCACGACGGTGTCGCCCCGTCCGGGCAGGCCGGTGATCAGGTCGAAGTGCTCGGCCCAGGAACCACCCATGATGGGGAAAGGAAAGGCCGACGGACCGTCCATCCGGTGGTTGGCGCCGTTCATGATGAACCGCACGTCCGTGCCCAGCGCACAGAACTTCCCGATGACCAGCTTCTCCGGCCCGTAGTGATACAGCACGTTACGGGTCTCGAAGGCGGTCGGGTCTTCCGGGTCGTCGTAGTAGGAGAACTCTCCGACCTCGATCAGCGGAGACGTCACCAACGGCTTCAGCAGCACCACACGCGGCTGCTCGGGGATCGGATGGACAACGCTCGGATCGGGAAGGGTGTCAGCCACGGTTCGCTTCCTCATCGGCTACGGCCTTTGCGGATCGGTCACAGGGGCTTGGCCAGCCGCGCGACGAGGCGTCTGAGTTCTTCGCCGTACCCGGCGAGAAACTCGGGAGAGTCGACGGACAGTCCGGTGAAGTCCTCGGCGAAGTGGGCCAGCAGGGTGGGCGCGAGCGCTGCGCCGAAGAGGGCCAGTTGCAGGTAGGCCGGATCGAGGTCCTCGGCGATCTCACCGGCGGCCTGGCGTCGGCGCAGGTCGTCGACCATGGACCGGCGATACTGCTCCGCGCCCTCTTCGCGGTCGCCTTCCAGGGCCTGCCAGATCAGCAGCCGGACCCAGTGCCGCTGTGCCGTTCCGGCCTGGAGGAACGCGGCGACCACCTCGTCCAGCGGAGCGTCCGGGCGGTTCAGCTCACCGCTCAACGCACGCCAGCGTTCGATGAGGGCGCGATACAGCCCTTCCTTGCCGTCGAAGTAGTACGAGATCAACTGCTGGTTGACGCCGGCCCGGCGGGCGATGGCGCTGACCCGCGCGCCGGCGTAGCCGTGCTCACCGAACTCCACCAGCGCCGCGTCGAGAATCCGCTCCCGGGTGCGCTCGGCATCCCGTTTCCGCTCCAGACCGGACGGGGAACGACGAGGTCTCGACTCCTCAGGCATGCTCCTGATCCTATCAATCAAACAGATGGTTGACAGAGTCAGACGCAAGGGTGACTCTGGGAAACATGACGAGCTTTTCTGTGATGATCATCGGCGGCGGGATCGGCGGACTGGCCCTCGCGCACGGGCTGCGCCGAGCCGGCATCGAGGTCAACGTCTACGAGCGCACCCTCGAACGCACGGACTGGCTGCAGGGCTACCGGATCCACATCAACCCGGCCGGCGCGCACGCCCTGCACAACTGCCTTCCCCCGGACGCGTGGCTGTCGTTCCTGACCACCGTCTCGACCGGTGACAGCGGCTTCGGCTTTCTCACCGACCAGTGCACGGAGCTACTCGGGTTGACCGAGGCCGAGATCAACCCGTCCACCGACCCCACCAGCCGCCACCACGGCGTCAGCCGGATCCGGCTCCGCGAGATCCTGCTCGACGAGCTCGACGACGTCGTACACCTGGGCAGGAACTTCCACCGCTATGAGCTCGACGGCGAGCGGGTCACCGCCCACTTCGCCGACGGCACCACCGCGACCGCCGACCTCCTGGTCGGCGCGGACGGCGCCAATTCCCGCGTACGCGGCCAACTCCTCCCGCATGCGCAGCGCCTTGACACCGGCGTGCTCGCGGTGGCCGGCAAGTATCCGTTGACCCCCGAACGGGCGTCCGACCTGCCGCCCGCCCTGCGGACCCGGGCCAACATCGTCGTCCCCCGTGGCCGCGGCTCGCTCTTCACCGCCGTCTGGCAGCACGATCGCATCGACCGGCCGGCCGCCGGGCGCTCCGGTACGCCGCCGTACGACGACACCGACTACGCGTTCTGGGGGTTCGCCGACGCTACCGACCGGTTCCCGCCGGATGTGGAGCAGCAGGACGGCGCATCGCTGCAGCAGGTCGTCACGGAGCGCATCCGCGGCTGGTCGCCCGCGTTCCACCGGCTCATCGCCGGAAGCGATCCGGCCACCCTCCACGCGATCCGGGTGAAGAGCGCCAGCCCGGTCACACCCTGGCCGACCGGCCGCGTCACGCTGCTCGGCGACGCCATCCACAACATGACCCCGATGGCCGGCATCGGCGCGAACACCGCGCTGCGCGACGCCGACCTGCTCCGGCGCACGCTGATCGCCGCCCACGCCGGCGAGGTCCCACTCCCGGCCGCGATCTCCGGGTACGAACGCGAGATGCTGCGCTACGGCTTCGCTGCCGTGAAGCAGTCCCTGCGCAACGCCCAGAACGCCGCGAACTCGACCCCGCTCGGCCGGGCAACCTTCCGCACGATCCTGCGTCTGACCGCGGCGATCCCACCCATGCGCCGCCGCATGGCCGCCAGCCTGGGCCGCTGACCTCGCCGCGCGCCCATCAGCGGCGCGTACCCGTGGTCGCCGCACGCACGCTGTCGTGGCGTGGGCAGCCGACGGCCTCACGCCGCCGCGTGCGGCATTGCCCACTTCGGTACCCAGGTCTTGCCGGCGTGGTGCGGGCGCTGCAGAGACCGGATGTAGTTGCGCAGCTCGGCAAGTCCTGGGTGTGGATTGTCGCGGTGCCAGATCAGCGAATGCGGGTAGACCGGTGTCGGGTCGACGACGGGGATGCGCCGTAGGTCGTAGTTGACCGGCCAGAGCAACCGGACCTGCGCGCCGGTGAGGCTGGCCAGGGTCGAGGAGTCCGCAAGCACGTCCAGGAGGTGGTCGGTGCCGAAGTTCGGGCCGACGCGCTCAATGGTGAGCCCGAACGTGGCAGCAAGATCGTCGTAGAAGGCGGCCCACTCGGTTCCGAGAATGATGCCGGGTATCCAGATCCGATGTCCGACGAGATCGGCAGGCGTGACCGCGCGAGCGGCGGCCAGTTGGTGGGCCGGTCCGGTGAGCAATTCGTGGGGGTCGTCCAGGACTCGCGCTGCCGTGACGCCGTCCCGGAGTTGCTGTTCCGGTGCGGTGACGGCCCGAAATGAGGCGTCGACCGCTCCGGACCTGATGGCGGCGACAGCCGCGTCGACATCGGCGTCGATGAGCGTCACGACATCGAGCTCGATGTCAGGGTGCGCTCGGTGGAAATCGCGCAGGAGCGCCGCCGGTCCGATCCGGTGATTGAGCACGTCGACGCGGAGTGCGCGACGTCCGGGACGCACCGCGGCAACGGCACGTGCCTCCACGCGCAGCAGCGTGCGCGCGTGCGGGAGGAACGCCTGCCCGTCGACGGTGAGCTGGGCGCCGCGAGAGGTGCGGGTGAACAGCGCCACGCCGAGGTCCTTCTCCAGCATGGCGATGCGCTTGGAGACTGCCTGCTGGCTGATGCCCAGTCGGGCAGCGGCCTCGCTGAAGTAGCGCTCCTCGGTGACCGCGACGAAGGCGCGGACAGCGCCGACGTCAAGATCCATCACAGCCTCGTCCACAACCGTTGGTTGTGGTCCGTTGGCGTGTTGACTGTTGGACAACCGCTCCTGCCCTCGGGTCGAATGCTCAGGTCGATGGCGAGCCTACAGCCAGGAGGTGTGGTCGCCGTGGGTTCCTTCGTGCATCTCCACGTGCACACCGAGTACAGCATGCTCGACGGGGCCGCCAAGGTGGGCCTGCTGATGGAGGAGGTTTCTCGGCAGGGGATGCCGGCCGTGGCGATGAGTGACCACGGCAATGTGCACGGGGCGTACGAGTTCCACCAGACGGCCCGCAAGGCGGGGATCAAACCGATCATCGGCATCGAGGCCTACGTCGCTCCGACCTCGCGTCATCACCGGCAGCCCAGGTACTACAGCGACAACCTCGCGTTGCGCCGGTCCAACGACGACACCGGCGAGGGCGGTGACGTCTCCGGGCGGGGCCTGTACACCCACATGACGATGTGGGCCGCCGACGCTCAGGGCCTGCGGAACCTGTTCCGCCTCCAGTCGCGGGCCTGGCTGGAGGGCCACGTCCAGAAGTACCCGCGCATGGACGACGAGCTACTTGCCGAACACGGCCAGGGCATCATCGCCACGACCGGCTGCCCGTCGGGGGAGGTGCAGACCAGGCTGCGCCTCGGCCAGTACGACCAGGCGGTCGAGGCCGCCGCGCGATACCGCGACATCTTCGGCAGGGACAACTACTTCCTGGAGTTGATGGATCACGGCCTGGCCGTCGAGCGCCGGGTCCGCGACGAACTGCTCCAGCTCGGCAAGCAACTCGACCTGCCACCGTTGGCAACGAACGACTCGCACTACGTCACGCAGAGCCAGGCCCAGGCGCACGACGCGCTGCTGTGCGTCGGGACTGGCAAGCGCCTCGCTGACACCGACCGTTTCCGGTTCGGCGGCAGCGGCTACTACCTCACGTCCGCGCCGGCGATGCGCGCGCTGTGGGACGGAGAGGTACCCGGAGCCTGTGACAACACCCTACTGATCGCCGAGCGGATCGGCGATTACGGCGAGGTGTTCGCCCACCGGGACCTGACGCCTCGCTTCCCCGTACCGGACGGCGAGAGCGAGTCGAGCTGGCTGCGCAAGGACACCCTGCAGGGGGCCCGCCGCCGCTACGGCGAGCACCCGCCCCAGGAGGTGTGGGAACGCATCGACTACGAGTTGTCGGTCATCGACGCCATGGGCTTTCCCGGCTACTTCCTGGTTGTCGCCGACATCTGCCGGTACGCCCGCGAGCACGGCATCGGCCTGGGCCCCGGCCGCGGCTCGGCCACCGGGTCGATCGTCGCCTACTGCACCGGAATCACCCAGCTCGACCCGATCGAACACAAGCTGATCTTCGAGCGCTTCCTCAACCCCGAGCGCGTCACCATGCCGGACGTCGATCTCGATTTCGACGACCGGCGTCGCGACGAGATGATCGACTACGTCACCCGCAGGTACGGCGCGGACCGGGTCTGCCAGATCGTGACCTTCAATACCATCAAGGCGAAGGCCGCCGTCAAGGACGCGTGCCGGGTGCTGGGTCTGCCGTACGCGCTGGGGGACCGGATCACCAAGGCCTTTCCGGCGGCGGATGGAGGCAAGGAGATCCCGCTGGCCGCCATCCGCGACACCGGGCATCCCCGCCACGGTGAAGCAGCCGAGCTGCGCCAGATGTACAAGCAGGACGCGGACGTCGAACGGGTGATCGATACCGCGGTCGGCCTGGAGGGCCTCACCCGGGGCACCGGCATACACGCCGCCGGCGTGATCCTCTCCAGCGAGCCCCTGATCGACGTGATTCCGCTGGTCAAACCAAAGGCCAACGGCCCGGTGATCACCGGCTTCCCCTTCACGCAGGCGGAAGACATCGGCCTGTTGAAGATGGACTTCCTCGGCCTGCGGAACCTCACCGTCATCGGCGATGCGATTGCCAACATCCGCGCCAACAAGGGCATCGACATCGACATCCTCACCGTCCCGCTCGACGACGCCAAGACCTACGAGCTGCTGGCGCGCGGTGACACGCTCGGGGTCTTCCAGTTGGACAGCGGCGGCATGCGGGTCCTGCTGAAACTCATGCAGCCCACCACGTTCACCGACATCGCCGCAGTGAACGCGCTGTACCGGCCCGGCCCGATGGAGATGAACGCCCACACCAACTACGCCCTGCGCAAGACCGGCAGGCAGCCGGTCGAACCGATCCACCCGGAACTCGAGGAGGCGCTCGAGCCCATCCTCGGTGACACCTACCACCTGGTCGTCTTCCAGGAGCAGGTCATGGCCATCGCGCAACAGCTCGCCGGGTACTCTCTCGGCGCCGCCGATCTGCTGCGTCGCGCCATGGGTAAGAAGAAGAAGGAGGTCCTGGACGCCGAATGGGACCGCTTCTTCGCCGGCATGCGTACGCGCGGCTTCTCTGACGAGGCGATCAAGGCGGTCTGGGACGTGCTGGTGCCGTTCAGCGGGTACGGGTTCAACAAATCGCACACGGCGGGATACGGCCTGGTCTCCTACTGGACCGCGTACCTCAAGGCCAACCACCCGCAGGAGTACCTTGCCGCGCTGCTCACCTCGGTGGGCGACGACAAGGACAAAATGGCCGTCTACCTGTCGGACTGTCGGCGCCTGGGCATCAAAGTGCTGCCACCCGACGTCAACGCCAGCCAGCTGGACTTCGCCGCCGTCGACTCCGACATCCGCTTCGGCCTGGGAGCCGTACGCAACGTCGGAGCCGGCGTCGTGGACGCCATCGTCGCCACCCGCGAGGCCAAGGGCGGGTACACCGACTTCAATGACTTCCTCGCCAAGGTCCCGTCCATCGTCTGCAACAAGCGGGTCATCGAATCGCTGGCGAAGGCCGGCGCGTTCGACAGCCTGGGGCATCACCGCAAAGCCCTGGTCGCCGTGCACGAGCAGGCCGTCGACGCGGTCATCGATGTCAAGCGTAACGAGGCCCACGGCCAGGACTCGCTGTTCGGCGAGACCGGCCAGAGCGGCGCCTTCTCGATCACGATCCCACGGGAGGAGTGGGACCGAACCACCCTCCTCGCCTTCGAACGCGAGATGCTCGGCCTGTACGTCTCCAGCCACCCGCTCGACGGCGCCGAACACGTACTGGGTGCCCACCGTGACACCACCATCGCCGACCTGCTCAGCACCGGGCGGCCGGACCGGGCGACCCGGGTCAGCGGCATCATCTCGGGCCTGCAGCGCAAGGTCACCAAGCAGGGAAAGCCGTGGGCGATCGTCACCCTCGAGGACCACGACGCCGCCGTGGAATGTCTGGTCTTCCCCAAGACCTACGCGGTGTACGGCGACGCGCTGGCCCAGGACCGGGTCGTCTCGGTACGGGGCCGGATCAACGTACGCGACGAGACGATGAGCCTCTACGGCGAGGAGATAACGCTGCTCGACGTCTCCCGGGCGGACGCCGAGCCACCTGTGGTGATCGCGCTCCAGGAGAACCAGGTGAACCGGCGTCTCGTCCAGGACCTCAAACACATCCTGACTACCCATCCGGGCGGGGCACCCGTACACGTACGCCTGGACCGGCACGGTGCGCGGAGCCTGCTGTTCAACCTCAAGCCCTTCCGGGTCACTCCGGAACCGGCGTTCTACGGGGACGTCAAGGCGCTGCTCGGCGCGGACGCGGTTTGCCGCGCATGACCCGTGACCGGCCGTGCCACCGATGCGGCACCGACAACGTCCTCGCCGTGCTGCGCCGTCCCGGCAGCTGGACGAACGCGTCAGGGAACCGGGTCCCGGTCGTCCAGGAGATCCACCTGTGCGCTCGCTGCGACGCAGACGATCCCCTCGCCGGCCCCGTCGTCGGGCACCTCGACGCGGACGGGGCCAGACAGCCGGGAAACGCGGCTCAGCTCGCCGGGGATCTGCTCCGCTGGATCGATCACGCGCGACCGGCGAGACCGGACGAGAATGCGCTGAAAGCCGAGGTCGACGCCTGGTACCGCGGCGAGCTGTGACAGATCGTCTCGACAGCGTCTGGTGGATCAGTCGCAAGCCTGCGCATACCGCGTCCACCACAGCGGTACATGGCGCCCCGCACAGATCGTCCGGGTGACCTGCAACCGGGGGTACGGTCCCGTGATGCGGCGGCGGTGACCCAGCCGCTTGATACAGCATTGGATGTACTATCGGTGGCGTGGAGACGCTGACCCACGGGCAGGTGCTGGCGCGGTTCGGCCACGCCCTGTCCGATCCGACGCGGGCACGGCTGCTGCTGGCCCTGCGCGACGGCCCCGGCTACCCGGCCCAGCTCGCCGACCTGCTCGGCACGACCCGGCAGAATCTGTCCAACCACCTGGCCTGCCTGCGCGGCTGCGGCCTGGTCGTGGCCGCCCCCGAGGGCCGGCGCACCCGCTACGAGCTTGCCGACGCCCGGCTCGCGCACGCCCTCGGCGACCTCCTTGGTCTGGTGCTCGCCGTGGATCCGGCCGCCTGCCCCGACGCCGACGCGAAGGGCTGCTGCTGATGACGCTGCCGCTGATCCAGACCCCAGCCGGCCCCTCGCCGGCCCGGCGGGCGGTCCTGGCCCGCCGCGTGCGACTGCTCGTCGCCGCCACCATCACCTACAACGTGGTCGAGGCGGTCGTGGCGATCAGCGCCGGCACGATCGCCTCGTCGACCGCGCTGATCGGCTTCGGCCTCGACTCGGTCATCGAGGTCTCCTCCGCCGCAGCAGTGGCCTGGCAGTTCGCCGGCCGCGACCCCGAGGCCCGGGAGAAGACCACCCTGCGCATCATCGCGGTGTCGTTCTTCGCCCTCGCCGCGTACGTCACCGTCGAGTCGGTCCGCGCCCTGCTCGGCGGCGCCGACGCCGACCACTCCCCCGTCGGCCTCGTGCTGGCCGCGCTGTCGCTCGCCGTCATGCCCGGCCTGTCGTACGCCCAGCGCCGCGCCGGCCGGGAACTCGGCTCCCGCACCGCGGTCGCCGACTCCAAACAGACCCTGCTGTGCACCTACCTGTCCGCGGTCCTGCTCGTCGGACTCGCCCTCAACAGCCTGTTCGGCTGGTCCTGGGCCGACCCGGTCGCCGCACTCGTCATCGCCGCCGTCGCCGTCAAGGAAGGCCGCGAAGCCTGGCGCGGGGACACCTGCTGCACCGTCCCGGGGGCCGCCGCGTCCGCCGCTGCCGTGACTTCCGAGGATGGCGATGCCTGCGGCTGCCGGCCCGGCTGCTCCTGCTGCTCCGGCGGCGACCGGTGAGGCGGCCAATGCCGGCGGCGGTCCGGGCCGCCTTCGACGCCGAACTGGCCACGGCCCGCACCGCCAGCGATCAGGCGGTCGCGTGGCGGGCGGCGGAACGGGCGCACATCCTCTCCCAGCCCTGGCCCTGGCCGCACACGGTCGTGCACGCCGCCATGCTGCGCCGCGCGCTGCGCGAGCGCGACGTGGTCGAGGCGGTCGGTCAGGTCGTCCGGCTCGCCGTCGCCGGCCCCGGGTCCGCCACCGGCCGCTACCCGGAGGGCAACACGGGCCGCGCCCGGGTGCCGCTCACCCAGCCCATGCCGGTGCCCGACGACCTGGCCGCGCTGCTCGCCAGGTGAGCACGCGATCGAGGGGGACTCGGTTGATGTAGCGGCTGTTACACTCGCCTACGTGGCGAGCGATTCTCTTGGCTGGCTGATCGCCGTGATCCGGCTACCGGCCGGCCCGTCCCGACACCGGGTAGCGGTCTGGCGAGAGCTGCGCCGGGTCGGCGCCGTCCCGGTCAGCGGCGGCGTCTGGGCAGCACCGGCGGCTCCCGTGTTCGCGACCGGCCTGGACCGCGTCGCCGAGTTGGTCCGCCGGGCGGACGGCCGGATGCTCATGCTCGACGCCACCCCGCACGACGACGACAGCCGGAGCAGCCTGCTCGACGAGTTCAACACCGCGCGGGCCGACGAGTGGACCGAGTTCACCTCCGAGTGCGACAAGTACGAAGCCGAGATCGCCAAGGAGCGACGCATCGGCAAGCTCACCGTCGCCGAACTCGACGAGGAAGAGCAGAGCCTGGACCGGCTACGCCGCTGGTTCCGCGAACTCAAGGCCCGCGACATCTTCGGCGTCGCCGCCGGCGTCCAGGCCGAAGACGGCCTAAAGCGCTGCGCCGAGGCGCTCGACAGCTACGCCACCGCCGTCTACCAAGCCGTGCACGCCCCGCTCGGACAGGAATCCCCCCATGCATGACTGGCTACTCGCCCTGGCCACCGCGATCGCGCTACTGCTCGCCTCGTGGGCGCTGCTGATCCTGCTGGCCCGCCGGCTCCCACCGGGCACCCTGCGCGACCTCGCGGCCTTCATCCCCGACTGCGTCACCACCGTCCGACGACTCCGCAAGGACCCGCGGGTCCCCCGCCGGGCGAAGATCGCCGTGCTGATCGCCGGGCTCTGGGTGGCCAGCCCCATCGACCTCATTCCCGAGTTCCTGCCCGTCATCGGCCCCCTCGACGACATCGTCGTGGTCGCCCTGGCCCTGCGCTACGCCGGCCGGCAAGTCCCCCGTGACGTGCTCCTGGCCGCCTGGCCCGGCGAACCACGACTCATCGAACGACTTCTCGGCCAGCCGTCAGCCTGACCCCGAACACCGTGGAAGCCGACCAACGACGTGCTGTTACGCCGGCCGCACCGGTCGGATGAGCTACCCGGCACACCCGCCCGCGACAGCTTCGTGGACGGTGTGCAATGCGCTGAAGCCTCGCGTTCGGGGCCGTCAGCCCTCAGCCGCCGACTGCCAGCGGAGCCGACGACGCGCTGGCGAGTGCCTCGTCGACACGATCGGCGGCGAGGGCGTGCTGGATCACCATCGTCGCCGCGCCGATGACGCCGGCCTGGATGCCGGTCGTCGCCGGCACGATCTGCAGGTGGCCGGTGGCGAGCGGGAGCGAGCGGCCGTAGACGACCTCGCGCACCCCGGCGATGACGCTCTCGCCGGCCTGGACGAGTGAACCTCCGATGACGACCAGATCGGGGTTGAGCAGACTCACGCACGTCGCGAGGACCTCGCCGATCGTGCGCCCGGCCTGACGGACCGCCTGTGCGGCAGCGATGTTGCCGCCGCTGACCAGGGCGACGACGTCGCTGTTCGTCATCGCCGGGACCCCGGCCGCGGCGAGCTCCCTGATGATCGCGCGGCCACTCGCGACGGCCTCCAGACACCCGGTGTTGCCGCACGTGCAGAGGACGTCGAGGGCGTGCGGGGTCGCCACGTGACCGAGGTCGCCGGCCGCCCCGACCGCGCCGCGGTGCAGGCGCCGACCACTGATGATTCCGGCGCCGATCCCGGTGGCGACCTTGACGAACAGGAGGTGCTCGACCTCCGGGTGGGCCATCGCGTGCTCGCCGAGGGCCATGACGTTGACGTCGTTGTCGACGAGGACTGGCACCTCCCAATGCCGCCGCACGTGTCCGGGCACGTCGTAGCCGTCCCAGCCCGGCATGATCGGTGGGCGCATCGGCCGGCCGCTCGAGTGCTCGACCGGGCCCGGCAGGCCGATCCCGATGCCGACGAGGTCGTCGACCTGCCGGCCCGCCTCGTCGAGGAGCCGTCGGGTCGTCTCGACGACCCAGTCGAGGACCGTGACCGGCCCTGCCGAGATGTCGACGCGCTCGGCGACCTCGGACAGCGGTTGACCGGTGAGATCGGTGAGCGCGATGTTGCCGTGCGTCGCCCCGAGGTCGGCACCGACGGCGACGCGAGCCTGCGGGTTGAAGGCGAACCGGGCCGGCGGGCGACCGCCTGTCGAGGCCGCCTCGCCGGAGGGCGCGAGCAGACCGCTCGCGAGCAGGGCATCGATGCGGGCGCTCACAGTGGACCGGGTCAGCCCGGTGAGTTTGGCGAGCTCAGCACGGGTCCGGGGCTGCCCGTCACGAAGAAGTTGGAGCAGTTCGCCGGCGCCGGGGACGCCCGAGCCAGGTCCGGTGTACGCGCCGGCGGCGACCGCGCCACGGTGGACGGACGCAGGTGGCGCGGCTGCGGGCTGGGGCACGGTCGAAGTGAAGCACACGACGGGCCGAGACGCGACTTGTGCGTCCCGGACGCCATGCTTTGGCTTGGTTAGCCACCGACTTATGTATGTGACTCGACAGGCTTCTGCCTACCTCTTGTTAAAAGTTTTCCCGTCGCCTTATCGTCCGAGGCGGCGCGCGTCTGGCGCCGCCCGAACCCATGAGTCGCCGGGTCGATGCTCATCGACCACGGCCCTGAGCGATCGCGCTCGGCCGAGGAGGCCTGAGCCGCGCGGAAGGAGTGATGTGTGATGGGAGAGTCATCGATGTGGAGTCGCCGGGCGCTGTTCGGAGCTGGGGCGGGTGCGGCGGCGACGGCGGCGCTGGCGGCGGTCGCAGGTCCGGCGTCGGCCGCCGGCGATGACGCTACGGCGAGCATCGGTAACGGCGGACCGCATGTCATCCCCAAGGACCGAATCGGGCTGCAGGTCTTCACCGTTCGGACGCTCGTACCGACCAGCCTCGAGATCGGAGGCACGTTGGAGGTCGTGGCGGAGGCGGGTGTGAAGGAGATCGAGCTCGCCGGCACGTACTACGACAAGACTACCGTGGAGATCCGCTCGATCGCGGAGTCACTGGGCATCCGCGTCGCGAGCAACCACTTCGGCCCACGAAGCCTCGACGCGCCGAACCCATGGGCGACGGCGCAGGGCCGCGCCCAACTGTTCCAGGAAGCGCACTCGCTCGGTCTGCCCATCGTGGGGACCGGAAGCACGATCGGGATCATCAACGAGTTCACCGAGGACTCGTTCCGGGCCATGGCGGACCTGTTCAACGAGTGGGGAGAGGACGCCGTAAGGAACGGCTTCGACGGGTTCTTCTTCCACAACCACGACCGGGAATTCGCGATCGTCAACGGACGGCCCCTGTTCGACATCCTCCTCGAGGAAACCGATCCCCGCTACGTCAAGTTCGAGGTCGACCTCGGGTGGGTCTCTGTTGCCGGGGAAGACCCCTATGAGTACCTGCGCAGGCACCAGAGCAGGTTCCCGATGTTCCACATCAAGGACATCAGGTGGGACCCCAACGGTCCCCGCGTCGCGGCCGCCGGAACGACCAACGCGGGCAGACGGTTCGGTTTCGCGGACCTCGGCAAGGGTGACGTCGACTGGGTCCGGACCCTGTCGGCGCTCAAGGACCTCCGCGCGCACCGGTACTTCATCGAGCACGACGACGCGGGCAATCTCAGCCTCAATCCGGCTGGCGCCCCCAACACCGTGTGGCGTGGCGCCAAGCATCTGTCCCAGCTGACAACCCGGCCAGGGCGCCGCTGACGTTTCAGGCAGTCGAGGCACCCGGCCACCTTGACGGCATCGACGACAGGCTCGGCATCGATCACCCTCAACCGGTTGTCTCCACGCCGGCCGGAGCAACCGGTAGCTGTGACCTGGTCGCCTCCGTCGAAAATTTTCGATCGACAGTGAACCGAGCGCGGCCGGGGCGCGTGCCTTCCGGTGGGACCCGAGGTCCTGGCCTTTCTCCGGCGACCTGTCGGTGAGTGCCGACCTCGGGCCCGGCCGGGCGTCCAGTGGTCGCGAAGCCCGGCCGTCACCAGCGGGTTCGTCCGGACGTAACGGCCCGCCTGCGCCGCCGTTGGACAAAGGGGGTCACTGCACCGAACGACACCATGCGGCGGCAGTCGGGCTTCGCGACCGGTCGACGTCGTCCGCGGAACACTCTTCACCACTCGGGCAGGAAGGGAACCTGGCATGCACGCACGACCTCGCCGCACCGTCGTCCCACGCCGCCAGACCATGGAAGCACCGAATGGATCACCAGGCGGAAGCGTGGCACCGACGCGCGCCCGCCGCCAACCGCGAACGATCATCGCCATGCTGACCCTGGCGGCATCGGGACTGTCCATGACCGCGGCTGCCCCAGCCAACGCCGAGCCGGGCGGACCGACGATGCTCGACCGGAAGCTGGCCGTGCGCAGGGCCGTCACAGGGTTGGTCAACCCCACCGGCCTGGCTTTCATCGGCGACGACGACATGTTCGTGCTCGAGAAGACGACTGGACGGGTCCAGCGCGTCGTCAACGGAGCCATCGCCAGCACGCCACTGGACCTCGCCGTCAATGCCGGCTCCGAGCGAGGCCTGCTCGGGATCGCCCTGCACCCGGACTTCCCGACGAATCCTGGGGTCTACCTGTACTGGACGGAGAGCACGACCGGCAGCGACACCACCGTCCTCAGCGAAACCCCGCTGCTCGGCAACCGGGTCGACCGGTTCGTGTGGAACGGCAGCACACTCACCTTCGACCGCAACCTGATCCGGATCCGCGCCCGTCAAGAGGACGCCGGCCAGCCCGCACGCGCCAACCACAACGGCGGGGTGATCAGCTTCGGCCGCGACGGGAAGCTGTACACCTTCACGGGCGACCTTGGTCGGCGTGGCCAGCTGCAAAACCTCACCTGCGGCCCGACCGCCGCCTGCCCGGGGCCGACCGTGCCCGACGACCAGTTCGGCGGACCGGCACCAGACGACGCCCACCTCAGCGGCGTCGTCCTGCGCCTCAACGACGACGGCACGACGCCGACCGACAACCCCTTCTTCCGGCCCGGTGCGGCCATGGGCGGCGAGGTCGGCGCCACCGTACAGAAGATCTTTTCGTACGGCCACCGCAACGGATTCGGCATGGCCGTCGACCCCGCCACCGGAAATGTGTGGATGCAGGAGAACGGCGACGACAGCTTCAGCGAGATCAACCGGCTCGAGCCGGGCATGAACGGCGGCTGGGTCCAGATCGCCGGGCCGGTGCAGCGGGTCGCCCAGTTCAAGGAGATCGAGACGACGTTCGGCGGGCGGAACCTGCAGCAACTACGCTGGCCGCCGAGCAACATCGCGGACAGCCCGCAGGAGGCGCTCGGCAGGCTGTTCATGCTTCCCGGGGCGCACTACAGCGATCCCGAGTTCAGCTGGAGGTGGGAGCTCGCCCCCGGCGGAATGGGCTTCCTCAACAGCCGGGCGCTCGGGCCGGAGTTCCAGGGTGACCTGTTCATGGGTGGCGCGACGGCCGCCCTCAACGGGGGCTACCTCTTCCACTTCAACCTGACCGGCAACCGCCAGAAGATCGCCGTCGACGATCCTCGGCTGGAAGACCGGGTGGCGGACAACCTCGCCAAGCACGAGATCACGGAAAGCGAAAGCCTCCTGATCGGCCGGGACTTCGGCGTCGTCACGGACGTCGAGACCAGCCCGGACGGGAATCTGGCCGTCCTTTCGCTGACCAACGGCGCGGTCTACACGATCTACCGGCGCTGACGATCAGCAAACCCGACGGGGTGAGCCGCCTGTCCGCCGTGCCGGCCGGGCGGGTCACCCCGTCGTCGTGCCGAAGCCTTCGACCTGGCCAGGAACGCGATCAAGGAAGTCGGCGCGCGGAAACGCGGTTCGCTCATGCCCGCAACCGCCCCACCGCTAGCTTGAGCAGGCCCGGCAGTGCGGCATCGCGGCCCCTGGCAGCCGGCAGCAGGGCCACCTGCACGGTGCTGCCGTCGACGCGGGCGGCCGCCGCCGGCCCGCGGGTGAACGCGGCGTCGCCGACGCCGGGCAGTGGTGTTCCCTGGCTCGCCGTCCGCCACGCCATCGAGCCGAGCACACCGTGCGCCGTGACCAGCATGAGGATCGGGCCCTCCGGAGCGGAGAACTCGATGATCCCGCCCGGCCCCATCATCGCCCTGGCGGTGACCGGCGACGGCCACTGCAGGGCGCTGGCGACCTCCTCGGCTTGCAGCAGGGAGCCGTTGCGGGTCAAGGCCGGGGCTGCGCCGCCGCCCTGGCGGGGCCGGTCGAGCGCGGCGAGCACCAGGTTGTCGGTCGGTACCTCCGGCTGAGGACCGTGTCCACTCCCCCGCTCGACGACGCCTATCGCCGTGACGCGCCGGGACCAGGGCCGGACGGTCAGCTGGATCGTGTCGCCGGTCGCGCAACTGTTCGCCAGCGCCAGCGGCAGCCCCCACGCCACGGTGCGGTCGCTGGTGCCGTCATCGACCGCGAGGTAGTACAGAATCGGCTGTGGTCTGCTGTTGTCGCTGCTGGAGTTCTGCGTCCGCCACAGGTCGATCCAGAGGACCTGGCCGGTGATCGTCTTCGGTCTGGCGAGGTCGATGATCGTACGCACGACGGTGTAGCAGCCGTTGACCACCAGCAGCGCACCGGTGAGGGTGATCAGGGCCGAGGTGAGGCCGGCGAACGAGGCGAAGGCGCTGGCCGACACCGCGTCGATCTGCATCGCGATGTCCACGACGACGTAACCATAGCGGGCGATGGCGTAGCCGATGACGGCCAGCAGGACGCCGCGGAACAGCAGCCTCGGTGCGGTCTCCCCGTATCGTCCACTGCGCGGATACCGCACCCGTATCCGGTGCCACGAGCCGCCGAAGGTGGACCAGACCCGGGTGCGGTCGCCCATGCCCATGTCGATGACGGTGCTCGCCATGCGGGTCGCCCCGAGCGCGGCGCCATAGGCGAGGTAGCGATCCCAGAGCCCAACGGCGGCCGGGGGCAGATCGGCGAACGCCTCGTGCCCGCGCAGCCAGTCACGCACGCCCATCCATCGGCTCGCGGCCTGCCGTCCCGTGGCGGTGTCCCGCTCCCCGTTGTAGCGGCCGGCGAACGTCGCCAGCAACGCGAAGCTGATCACGTACGCCCCGATGGTCGCCCCGATGTCGTTGCCGCGCTTGTCCGGCGTACGGATAGCGAAATGACCGAAGCCGTAGGTGATCCCGGCCGCGGCGACAGCGGCCACGATCACCAGGAGGACGACGATCGCCGGACCGAAGCGGCGGCGCGACAGGCCGCGCGCCCGGCTGTCGGCGACGACCTCCCTGCGCAGCGCCTTCCACCAGGACCTCGCCGCCTTCTCGTCGCGGAACGTCATCGCGGTGAGGGGCACCACACCGTCCACGGCCAGCGTCACGACGCGCTCGTAGACCCGCTTCTCGTACGCGGTCAGCCCGGCCGGGACGGTGCCCGTCAGGTGGACCGTCGTGTGGTGCGGGTCGTTGTCGGGCTGGCGGAATTCGAGATAGCCGCGAGCCCCCAGATCCAGCAGCGTCGCCTCGGCGGCATCCTCGGTGACCTGCCAGCCGGTGCCGAGCAGGCTCGCCACGGCGGGCGGTTCCTCGGGCAGATCCGGCGAGGGCGGCGCGGCGTGGATGCCGCGCCGCCCGGTGATCGACAGCATCAACGCGTACGCGCCGAAGAAGAGCGCGAGGGACGCGCCGACGGCACCCAGCTCGAGGACGGCGGGGCTCATGGCTTAGAACCGCACCTGCACCGGGCCGCGCTCACCCTCGGCCGTCTCGAAGAACTCCCGCGCGCGGAACCCAGCGAGGCCGGCGATCAGCATGGTCGGGAAGGTCTGCCCGGCGTTGTTGTGCGTCTGGACGGCCGAGTTGTAGAACTGCCGCGCGTAGGCGATCTTGTTCTCGGTCGTGGCGAGCTCGGCCTGCAGGGCCGCGAAGTTCTGGCTGGCTTTTAGGTCCGGGTACGCCTCGGCGACGGCGAAGAGCCGGCCGAGGCTCTGGGTGAGCGCGTTCTCCGCCTGGGCCCGCGCGGCCGGTTCGGCACCCGCCGCCGCGACCGCCCCGGTACGCGCGGCGGTCACCGCCGCGAGCGTGGCGCTCTCGTGCGCGGCATAGCCCTTGACGGTCTCCACCAGGTTCGGGATCAGGTCCGAGCGTCGCTTGAGCTGCACATCGATCTGCGCCCACGAAGCGGCGACCTGATTGCGCAGTCGCACGAGGCGGTTGTAGGTCATGATCAGCCACGCGAGTACGCCGACGACCAGCAGGCACACCAGCCCGCCGATGATCGCGATGAGTCCGCCCGTCTCCGCCACGGGGACTCCCTTCCACGAAGGTTCCATGGGGCATCGCCGGGAGTGTGTCATCCCCGCGCAACCGCGGCATCGAACGTTCGGTGTGGTCGTCGTCGCGGACCGGGCGGACCTCGGCGCTGACGAGGCCGCCGCCGTCGCCGGTCGCAGGCCCGACCTGGACAGCAAGTACCGCAGGAGGAACACGCCGGGCCGCCGCGGATGGCGGCGGCCCGGCTGGCCATCAGGCGCTGAGCGCAGTCACGGCTACCGCAACCGGTACGCCTTGATGACGGTGTAGTCGACGGTGGCGCCGTCCGCGTACGCCGCGCTGGCGCGCAGCGACACGTACCCCTGCTCCGGCTGGTGAAGCAGAGCCAGGAAGGCGTCCTTGCCGGTGTTCTGCAGGGACACCCGCCGCCAGGTCGCGCCCTCGTCGTACGACACCTCGACGTTGACCGTCTTCAGGTCGGCGGCGGCCGCACCCGGCTGGCGCTCGATGCTGAGCGGGACCGGGAACACGCGTCCGCCGCGCGCGCTGTTCTCGACGTCCAGCTCCGGCCGGAACGCGACCGAAGCGAGCGGCAGGGCGGTCGGCTGTTCGCCGGGCGTCTCGGCGGAGCGGAACGTCCACTTGCCGCTGATCGACGTGCTGTTGTCCATCGAACCGTTCGCGCCGCGGGTCACCGCGTACTCCAGCCGGTAGGTGCTTTCCGCCGCGGGAACGGAGCCGCTCGCGTCGTAGAAGTACGTGGGCATGGCGGCGAGCAGCTTGTCATCCTTGTAGAGCGCCATCCGGCCGGTGTCCAGCCACGAGTACCCGGTGTGCCCGGCCTGGTCCCCGAACACCGGCACGTTGAGGGCCATGTAGTTGCCCTGCCGGGTGAAGAACACCCGGTCCCCGTTGAAGATGGGCGCGGACGGCCCCTTCTGCCAGTCCACCACGTACCGCCGGCCCGGCTCGTACGTCAGGTCACCCGTCCAGAACTGCGCCCCGTACGGCCCCTGCGGTTCCCATCTGTTCCGCCACATCACGCCGTCGGCCGAGTAGTAGGTGGTGCGCTCGCCGGGGATGGTGAACGGGATGGGCGCGGAGATCGCGCTGCCGCCGTCCGCCGGGAAGCCCCAGCTGTGCATGTACCCGGTCCGGTCGACCGGGCCGACGGAGTGGAACCGGTTGACCACGGTGGCCAGCTCACCCTGCCGGACGGTGTGTCGGAAGTTGGTGAACAGGTCGCCGCGCCGGAACCAGACGAGGTCGTACTCGTAGGGCGAGTTGGTGAAGCTACCGTCGGCGTTCGGTTGCGCCCAGACCGTACGCACCTCGCCGGTGAGCGTGCCCGCGTCCGCCGGCACCGGGCCGCCCAGGTTCGCCGCGTAGAGCTTGGCGAAGCGGGTCCCGCTGACCCGGTTGTCCAACACGTACCCGGACGGCAGCGTCCGGAAGAAGCCGAGGTGGGCGCTGCGGCTGGCGGCCCCCTCATGCGGCACGGTGACCGAGGCCGAGGTGCCCTTGCGGGCGTCCAGCACCAGTTCGGCGTCGCCGCCGGAGGTGACGGTGTAGACCGGCTGGGCCAGCAGCGTCGAGCTGGCACCGTCGGGCTCGTCCGTGAGGATCGTCGCCTGTACGGCGTACCGGCCGACCCGAACCGAGGTCGTGACGGTGCCCGAGGCGTGGTAAGGCACCTTGTAGACGGCGAAGTCGACGCCCACGACGCTGAGCGAGTAGTCGCTGGCCGGCGCGCCGTTGCGGTCGATGAGCTTGACGGTGAGCTTGCGCGACTCGTGTTCCTTGGTGATGGCCACCGGCACTCGGGCGGACACCGTACCGTCCGGGGAACTGGCCACCACAGCGCCGCTGAACAGGCCGGTCGCGCTGTTCACCCGGGTGTTGGCGGTCAGCGTGGCCTCGGCGGTGCCGCCGGCCGGGATGGTCAGCTGGCTCGGGTTCACCGTGAACATGCCGGCCGGGGCCGCCGCGCCGTCCGGCCCGGTCGCCGGTGCGGTCAGGTTCAGGGTCACCGCGGCCGGGCCGTCATTGTGGTAGCGCACGGTCCGCTCCTCCGGGACGTCGTCGTCAGCCGGGTACGCCTGGGTGCCCAGTGCGAGACTGGTCGGGCTGGGCAGCACCGCCTGCTTGATGGCGCGGCCCACATCCACCCGGCCGGCGCCCTGCTGGAACGCGTTCAGCGCGGGGTTCGGCTTGGCCGACGCGATCAGCTGCGCCTTCAGTGCGCCGGCGGTCCAACCCGGGTGCTGCTCCGCCAGCAACGCGGCGGCCCCGGCCACGTGTGGGGTGGCCATCGAAGTGCCGTTCAGCTGGGTGTACCCGGGGGCGTACTCCGGATAGTCGCTGTCCTTGGACAGCGCCGCGACGATACCGACGCCGGGCGCAGTGATCTCCGGCTTGATGGCACCGTCGGAGCGCGGTCCCCGGTTGGAGAAGGACGCCAGATTCTCCTGCTTGTCCACCGCACCGACGGCGAGCGCCGCGTCGGCGGTGGCCGGCGAGGAGACGCCTCCATCGCGGCCGTCGTTGCCGGCCGCGACGACGAACAAGGCCCCGGTCTGGGCGGTCAGCGTGTTCACCGCCGCCTTCAACGGGTCGTCGCCCTCATCCGGCCCGCCGAGACTCATGTTGATGACCTTCGCGCGTGGCGCCGCCCACTCCATGCCGGCGAGAATCGCCGACTCGGCGCAGTTCCTGGTCTCGCAGACCTTGCCGATCAGCAGCGAGGCGCCGGGCGCGACACCACGAAACTTGCCGTTGGAGCCCGCCCCGGTGCTCGCGATGGTGGCCGCCACGTGGGTACCGTGTCCGACCGGGTCGCCGGCGTCGGCGGCAGTGGTGAAATTCTGCTTCTCCGCGATCCGGCCGACCAGGTCCGGGTGGGTGTCGTCGACCCCGGTGTCCAGGACAGCGACGGTGACCCCGGTTCCGTCGTACCCGGCCGACCATGCCTGCGGCGCGCCGATCTGCGGCACGCTCTGATCGAGGCTGACCGCGCGTTTGGCGTCCAGCCAGAGCTTGCCGAGCCCCGAGCCCTTGTCGGTGACATCGGCCCAGAAGGTCGCGGCCCGCTGCTTGTTCACGCGCACCGCCGAGCCGCGCACGCTGGGCAGCGTCCGAGTCACCCGGGATGCGCCGTCCGCGCGCAGCCGCGCCCGGCCGGCGGTCCCGGCGGGGTACGCGACGATGGTCGGCACCTCGCTCACCTGCCCGTCGTCGTAGCCCGCCGCGACCAGGCCGGTGATGTCGAACAGCCGGCGGTCCACCCGCCCGGCGGAGACCAGCCGCAGGGCATCGTTCGGCACAACGTACTGGTGGCCGTCCTCAGTGAACTGACTGAAGCCGATGTGCTCCCGCCCGGCACCCGGAGTCATCGCGACCCGCTTCTCGGCCAGGTACACACGGTCGCCGGTCACCAGCGTGACCCAGTGCCCATCATCGGGACGGGCGGAAACGCCCACCGTCCAGTCGGACCTGCCGGACGTGCCGGATGGCACCGGCGCGGCGGCCGCCGGCAGCGCCGAGACGGCACCCGCGGCCAGCACCGCCGACATCAGTGTTGCCAGCTTGTAGAACCGTCTCTCCCGCACCTGCGCCTCCTGCCGAACACTGCTGATCAGGCCCGGGTTACTGTCCCGACCGGCAGGAACTACCGGGAAATCCCAGCCGGCCATACCATCGGGTTATGGACCTGGAGATCCGTCATCTGCGCATGGTGACTGCGATCGCCGAGGCCGGCAGCATCAGCCGGGCCGCCGCCGCGCTCGGGTACACCCAACCGGCGCTCACCGCGCAGCTGCAACGGATCGAACGCGCCCTGGGCGGCCCGCTGTTCGACCGCGGTCGCCGCGGCACCCGGCCCACCACGCTCGGCAGCATCGTCCTGAACCACTCCACCGGTGTCCTGACCCTCTACGACGACCTGCTCCGCGACGTACGCCAGCGCGGGCCCGGCGACACCGACCTCGACGCGCTGCGACTCGGCTCGATACCCGGTCCGCTCACCGCGCTGCTGATGACCGCCGCCCGGGCGCTGTTCCCCCGTGCCGACACCTCCCTGCACGTGGCCGACACCGAGGAGGAACTCCTCGACCTGCTGGCCGGCGGGCGCCTGGAATTCGGGCTGGGCCTGGACTATCCCGGGTACGAGCTCGCGTTGCCGCCCGAGCTCGACGACGCCGTACTCGCGGTGGAGCCCATCTTCGTCCTGCTCTCCGCGGGACACCCGTTGGCCGGGCAGCCAGAGGTGGCGCTCGCCGACCTCGCCACCGAGCAATGGCTCGCCGGCGAGGGCAAGGACGTGCGGATGCGCAGCCTGTTCCGGGCCGCCTGCCGGCGTGCCGGCTTCACCCCGCGTCGGGTGCAGCGGATGAACGCCGCCGTCATCTTCCCGCTCATCGGCCAGGGCCACGGAGTAGCACTCACCCACGCGTTGACCCCGGCCCGCCCAGGCGTCCTGATCCGACCGCTGGCCGGCGATCCGATGTGGGCACGCCAACGACTCATCTGGCCCTCCCACGGGCCGCTCGCACCGCACGCGCACCCGCTACGGGACGCGCTCACCGAGGCGTACTGGGCGGAAGCGCGGAGATCCCCGGTCTACCGGGACTGGCTCGACCGCCGCACTCCGATGCCGGGCGGGCCTGGCGTCCGGGGCACGGCCGCGAGCCCTCATCCGCGATGACGACGGATCATGCTGGCGTGGTGGGTCGGTCGGTCCGCGTATTGTGGTCGCGGCCCTTGCATCTGAGGTCGGGCTCGCTGGCGATGGCCACGGCGCCCGGTTCCGTCGTCGTGGCGCAGCGGCACTCGCGCCTGGTCCGGCTGGACCCGCGCAGCGGGTTGCAGCGCTGGGAACAACGCGTCGAGGATTGCTGGGGCACGACCGTAATCGCGGGCGAGCGCTGCCTTTACCTGAGCCAAGCAGGGGTTCTGCACTGCTTCGACCTGGCCAACGGGCAACGGTTGTGGTCGACGCCCGGCATGAGACTGAGACATCACGTCAGCGTCAGCGGCTCGGATGTGCTGCTGGGAGGGTGGCGCGGTTACCACCCTCTGATGCGGGTAGCCCTTGCCGACGGCAAGTGCCTGCCGTTCGACGGCGCTGCGTTCGCCGGAGCCGGTCCACTTGCCTGGCCGCAGCCGGTTCGGTGGAAGCCCGAACGCGACTCGACGGCCGATGGGCTGCTCATCGCGGGCACCGACCTGCCAAAACTACTGGTGATCGCCACCTCCGGGGCCGTTCTGGCGGAGTGGTTACTGCCGGCGCCGGTGGTCATCACTGATGTCGGCGGCGGCTACGGAGTCAGCAGCGATGGCCGGGTGACCTTCCTCAGTGGTCGGCGCAGGGTCATGACCTTTCATCCGGTGAACGGCGTGCAGGTGCTGTGGCAACACGAGCGTGATCTCCGCCCACAAGCGGCGGTCCTCCACGGCGATACGCTGTGGCTCGTCGAGGACGCGGGCATTGCGGTCATCGACCTGAGCCAAGGTGTTGTCACCGCGATACGGCCCCTACCGCACGGCGCCGTCCGCGCCGCGGCCCTGGTGTCCGGCGGTGTGCTGTTCGCCTTTGCGGACGGATCGCTGGTCACCATCGACCGCGCTGGCAACGTCGGCGCTCACCTCCGGCTGTCGGCGCGGATTGACCGGCTGGTTCCCGGCGCCAACAATTTGATGCACGCGATCGGCGAAGGCCACCTCGTCACGCTCGATATCCCGCCGGCAAGCGGATGGCTCAGTGAGGCGGACGCAACTCGATGATCGAGCGTGAGCCGGCCGGCCGGACCGAGCTGACCTGCAGGCCGGCTGACCTGGCCAGCTCGTCCAACTGGTCGAGGGTGCGTTCCCGGCCGCGGACGTAGCAGAGCATGCGCAGGTCTCCCTCGGTGTCCGAGGTGTCGCCCTGGGCATCGCCGATGTGGTCGACGACGAGCACTCTTCCCGTCGCCGAGGCTGCGTCGGCGCACCGTTGCAGGATGCGGGCGGCCTCCTCGTCATCCCAGTCGTGCAGGACACCCGAGAGCAGGTAGCCGCCCGCACCGGCGGGGAGGGCATCGAAGAAGCTGCCGACCTGAGTGCCGACCCGGGGGCCCAGGCCCGCTGAGGCGATGGCTTGTGCGGCGCGGGCCACCGGGCCGGCCAGGTCGATCACCGTCCCGAGCAGGTCGGGATGGGCACGAAGGATGGCGATCAGCAAGCTGGCGTTGCCGCCACCCACGTCGACGACGTGACCAAGTGTGCTCCACGGGTAGGCAGCAGCTATCGCGGGCGCGTCCGCCACCAGCCGGGCTCCCATCAGCGCGTCAAACGACGCTCCCAGCCGGGCGTCGGCCGACAGGTCGTCCCAGAACGAGCGGCCGAATTGGCGCGGAAACGCGGGCTCGCCGGTACGCACGGTGTGCAAGAGCTGGACAAAGCACAGATCGGCGCGCCCGACGGCACCCTCCAGATCGAGCCAGGGCCGCACGCCTTCTGGATCATCGTCACGGAGCTGCTCACCCAGGGCCGTCAGGTGGTAGGTGCCGGTCCCCGCATGCGACAGCACACCGGCGGTCACCAGATGGCGCAACAGTCGCCCCAGCGCGTCCCGGTCGACGTCCACCGCTGCGGCCAGCGCCTCGATCGTCCGCGTGCCACTGGCGATGTGGTCGGCCAACCGCAGTGTCGCCGCCACTCGGATGGCCATCGGGGTGACCAGGTCAGCGGCCGCCCACAGCCTCCCGCCCCAGCCGGTCGCCTCCTCTGCCATGGCGCCTCCTTGCTCGTCGGTTGCCTGGCTCGCCCGGTCGGACAACATCGCCCCCCGGAACGCTATCTCCGGCGCCCGGGCTGGGTCACCCCGGAACCGCCGGCGCCGGCGGGACCTCGCCTCGTCGCCGCACAGGGCTGGCCGCCGGCCGGGTCAGTGCCAGTCGCTGATCTGCACGTCCCGCGGCGCCGGTGCACCCTCGCCGGTCTCCACCAGCGACTTCAAGCTCATCAGGAACGAGCCCCACTTGGTGCTGCAGTGGTGCATGAACTCCACCGGCTCCTGCCAGCCCTGGTGCTTGAACAGCACAATCGTGTAGTCGCCGTCCTGGCGGAGGTCCCAGTCGATCGTGGTCCCGATCCACTCCTCGGGGCCGTCGACCACCCGCCAGGCCACCCGTTCGGACGGCCGTAGCTCGACGACCTCCATGTCGAAGCCACCGACGGGGAACCGGAACTCGAGGACACCGCCGACGTCGCCGCTGCCCTTCGTGTCGTCGGTCCACCAGCCGGCGAGGCCCTCGACGGTCGTCAGCGCGTCGTACACCTTTTCCGGTGTCGGGGTCTTGACCCCGACCCGGTGCAGAATGTCCACCATCTCGACTCTCCTTGGTCTCGTCAGACTCGATGTCAGTCCTGTCGGGTGCGCTGGATCGCCTCGGCGATCCGCTTGATCCGCTGCAGCCGGGCGTCCCATGCCGAGCCGACGGATGCGAGCTGGGCCACCGCGCGGGCGAGTTGGACGTCGTCCACCCGGTACCGCTTCTCCCGGCCCGCCGGCGTCGCCCGGACCAGGCCGACCCGGTCGAGGATGCCGAGGTGCTTGGCCACCGCCTGGCGGGTGACCGGCAGTTGCTGACTCAGTGTGGTCGCGGTGCCGTCGCCCTCGATGAGCAGCAGGTCAAGCATCCGGCGCCGCGTCGGGTCCCCGATCGCGGACCAGAGGTCGTCGTCGACCTTCTCGGCCACAGCGGCGCTCACGGCCGCACCCGCAGCGTTGCGACGTACGGCGCGAGCCGCGGCAGATAGAAGTCCCAGCCGGTGACGTGCTCCTGGTACTGCTGCTCGAGGACGGCGATCTCCCAGCCCATCTCGCGGAAGCCGGTCTCGGTCATCTTGAGCAGCGTCCCGCCGCCTGACGGGGTCAGCTCGAAGGTGACCAGTAGCGAGTTGCCCTCTGCCGCGACCTCGTCGGCCGGGTGCGTCCAGCGGAACGAGAACGTCCGCGGCGGTCGCGCGTCGATGACGGTGAACGGCACCACTGCCCCGCCGGCGTCGGGGTCGCCGAAGACGATCTCGCCCGTCGACCCGGGCGTCGGCTCGTACCGGGCGTCGTCCGGCCACCATTCCTTGAGGTGGTCGGGACTGCTCACCACCTCGAAGACGATCTCGGGCGAAGCCTCGACGTAGATCTCCCGCTCGATGGTTCCGAACTCCATGACCCCTCCCGCAACGTTTGGTTGCGTGTCAGGCTAGCCGGGAGGCCGGCGTTTCGCAACCATCGGTTGCACCTCCGACGGGAGGTGAAGGCACCGCCGGTGGCAACCGGCGCTACGTCGACCTACTGATCGGCTCTGTTCAGATCTGGGCTCACGAGCCGGTGCCGTCAAGGTCACCGACGAGCGAGTCCGGGGCGCGCATGCGCCACGCGTCGGTGACGAGTTCCTTCAGGCGATCGACGCTCACCTGCGGCAGCCGCAACATGACCAGGGGCATCCCGTCATATGCGGGCGTGGTGAAGAAGACCCCGGGCTCGCCGAGGAGTAACGCCTGCTTCTCCGCCTCGTCGCCGACGTACAGCACCGCGATGTCGGTCCGGATGAGGCGCGACGTACCAGGCCTGCGCTCTGGGTAGGACCAGACGAATCCCTTGCCGGCGACCCGGAAATCGAAGCCTTCACTGTCGATCTCGACCACATGCGGCAGCACCAGCGCCAGCTGACGGACATCGTCGGCGTCAGCCATCGAGGTCCCTCCAGCAGACCGCCCTCCGCATCCGTACAGCTTAACCACCCCGCAGCTCCGCCTCGCCGGCGAGACGGCCCGCTGGTGGCGACAGCGGCACCTGCCACCGTGGTCCTACCAGGCCAGGCGGCCGGGCGGGCCTGGCGACGGTCAGGCCTCGGCGAGGTCGGTGCATTGTGCGATCGTCGCGTCGTCCGCCACCACCGCGTGGCGCACCTCCGCCTGCCGGACGCGATGGATGATTTCGGCGGGTCCGCTCGATGCCAGGATGGCCATGACCCCTGGCCAGTCGGTGAGCCGGAACCGGTCCACGACGCGGCTGGCCCCATTGCTGAGCAGGACGGCACCGGCCAGCTCGGAGATCGGGCAACTTCCGGTGATCGCCTCGCCCGCCGCCCGCGGGTCGTCCTTGGCCACCCAGAAGCCACCCGGCCGGTTCCGGTTGGCGCGCAGGTCTCGGAGGAGCCTGTGGTACTCCTCGCTACCCTCGGCGACAGCCGCGAGCGCGGACTGGTACGACCGGCTGATGACCACCTCTCGGGGATCGGAGACGACGAGCGGCGCACCGCCTGCTCGGTCGAGCACGAGGACCGAGTCACCGAGCACCAAGTGCTCGATGAGGCCCTCGGACCGGCGCAGGATGGCTACGGTCGCCGACGGACTGATGGGGTCGGCGACGTCGCAGGTGTGCCGGTGATCATCCGTCACCTGCTCGATGGCCTCGGCGAGCAGCGCCGAAAGGCTGCGGTCCGGCACGAGTGACAAGAGGCTGAGGAGCCCGCCGCCCAGGCGGCTGGCGTACCAGGCCACGCCGTGCCGGCAGATCGATTCGCTGCCGGAGAAGCCGCCGGCCCCGTCGATCACCACCGCTGCCGTCGGTACGGCGCCGACGAAGTCCTCGTTTGCCCGGTCGGTGCCTGCCGCGGCGCTCGTCATCGTCACCCGCATGCCGTGCCGCAGCCCTCCCGTCGATCGAGGCGTCGACTTTAACAACCGCCGATGCCCTTGAGCCCACGCTGGGCGGATCTCTCTTTGAGGCGTACGGCGCGAAATTTTCTTGGGGGATGTCGAACTGGCGTCGCCAGGATCGACCCCTGGGTGAAGGACAGGCCCGGTTAGGGGCAGGCTGGCGAAGAACAAGGAGCGGATCGATGACGAAGGTTACGACCGGAGCGACCATGTCGTTGGACGGCTACATCGCCGACGCGTCGCACGGTGGGTTCGAGTACCTCTTCCAGTGGTACAACAACGGCGACGTCGAGACGCCGACGGCCATGCCCGGCATGACGATGCGCACCTCGGCGGCGAGCGCCAAGCACCTGCGCGACCTGACCGAGAGGACGGGAGCGCTGGTGGTCGGCCGACGGCTGTTCGACATGACCCACGGCTGGGGCGGCCGGCACCCGATGGACGTACCCGTGGTCGTCGTCACGCACACCGTGCCCGACGGGTGGGAGCGCGAGAGCGACTCGTTCGTGTTCGTCACCGACGGCATCGAGAGCGCGATCGACAGGGCCAAGGCCATCGCCGGCAGCAAGGAGGTCGGAGTCAACGGCGGCACCATCGCGGCGCAGGTCCTCGAGGCCGGCCTGCTCGACGAGGTCCATGTCGACCTCGTCCCGGTCCTGCTCGGCGACGGCATCCCCTTCTTCGCCGGTCTGAAGATCACCCCGGTCCAGTTGGAGGGCCCCACGAGTGTCGTCGAGGGCAACGGCGTCACCCATCTTGCCTACCGCGTGCGCCAGGCAGGCTGATCCTCCGGCTGCGATCAGTGCCGGTGCTCCGGGTGTGACGGCGACCTGGGGCACCGGCATTGACATGATTCGTGTCGGTGGATCGCACCGGCCAGCGGCCGGCAGATCGCGCGGCAGTGGCCGTATGCGACAACGGACCCCGCGGCTGCCCACTACAGCAGGTGCGCCAGACTCGCCGGGTGGACTGGCCCGCACGCCCACTGCCGACATACCACTTCGCCAGCGACGCCGACGGGGTGCGTCACCTGATCATCGATGACAGCGACGCCGACTGCACCGGCTGGCAGGTCGAAGTACGGCAGCGAGAGCAAGTAGACCACCGCCCATTCCGGAGATCGGTCGTGTTCGGCACCGGCTCCCAGGTCAACCTCCGCGGTCACGGACCGGCCCGACGGGCGTGGACGGCCGCCATCGGCTGGGCCGCCAACTCCGCACACATCCTCCTCCCCGACGGCTCCCGACACCCCGTCCAAGGATTCGCCCTCTGAGCGCAGGCCGCTGGGCGGTCACCAGCGTCCCTGATCCGGCTGGCCGTGGTCTCGCCCCGCCCGTCATTCCGCCCACCATGTCGGTGGCGGGCCGTAGGCTGGCGCCCGTGGTGGCTTCGATTGATCGCCTCCAAGTGCTTGGGTTTCGGGTGCGCGCCCAGCAGTTGGACCGCGCAGCCGGCGGATTGGCCGACACCGCCGTGCTCGACATCGGTGTGCAGGACACCGGGACGGACGGCGGATTGTGGGCCCTGCGCAACCGCGGCCTTGACGGCTCGGCGCTCCGCGAGCGCGACCTGGCCACGCTCTGGACTGTGCGCGGCGCCCCACACCTGTACCGTCGCGAGGACGTGCCGCAGGTCGCCGCCGCCGTCGAACCGTTCTCCGATGCGGATGCCGGCAAGCGCATCTACGACGCGTCCAAGCCGTTGAAGGCGGCTGGCATCGGCAACCTCGCCGCGCTGGACGCCATCGCGGCCGTCATGCGGTCAGTGGTGACCACGCCGCTGGTCAAGGGCGAGGCTTCCGCCGCGGTGGCCGGCCAGATGGACTCCCCCTACCTGCGGTTCTGCCGGCCGTGCAACGCCACGCACCTCTACGAGATGCCGTTCCGGCTAGCGGCGCTGCGCGCCGGCCTGGAACTGCAGGCGGGCACCTCTCCGCCGGTGCTGCAACCCATCCCCGGCCACCGGCCGGCGCATCACGTTTCACCGGGGTTTGACCTGATCCGCGCCTACCTGCGGCTGCTCGGCCCGGCCACCCCCAAGCACGTCGCCGACTACCTTGACGCACCGGTCAAGGACGTCAAGGCCCACTGGCCGTCCGACAGCGTCGAGGTGTCCGTCGCCGGCGAGGCCCGGTGGGTGCTCTCCAGCGACGCCGACCGCTTCGATGCGTCGCGGCCGCGGCTCGTCCGGCTGCTCGGGCCGTTCGACCTGTTCCTGCAGGCAAAGGACCGTCCGCTGCTGGTCGAAGCCCCGGCCCAGGCCAAGGCCCTCTGGCCGGTGCTCGGCCGGCCCGGTGCGGTGGTTGCGGACGGCGAGGTCGCCGGCACCTGGCGCCCGCGCCAGTCCGGGAAGAAGCTGACCGTGCAGGTGCAACTGTGGTCGAGCGTGCCGATCCGCACTCGGGCAGCCATCGCGGAGCAGGCCGACCGGTTGGCGGCGCACCGGCAGGTCCAACTGGCCAAGGTCGACTTCATGGAGTGATCATCGAACCGGGCAGTGCTGGGGTCACCCGGACTGGATGCGGTAGCAGTGCCAGCCGTACGCGTCGCCGGTCGAGTTCTGCGCGTACGCGTCGGCTCCGTACCGGTCGCGGCAGGCGGTGTCCATGTTGACGATCCGCGGTGACGCCAGAAATCGCCGGCATTCCCACCGGCCGTCCGACCGTGCGCTGGCTGAGCCGGACCCTGAGACGTGCCGGTCGCAATAGCGTTGCACCATGTTCGCCAGTTCGCCGTCGTTGGCCGGGCCGAGCAGCTCCGGCCGGGCGGTGGCTCCAGGGGTCGGCGACCGGCTGGGCGGCGACGATGCGGTGAGAGTGGGGGTAGGTGTCGGGGAGAGGGTCGGTGTGGGCGTCGGAGACGCTGATGCCGACGCCTCGGGTTCGTCCGTTTGAGGCGCTGCGGTCGGAGTCGGTCGCTGTTCGGTCAACTCGATCGGGAAGGTCTCCTGCGGCAGGCCGATCGTCGGGCCCGGGGCGATGGCCTGCTGGCTCGGGTCGGTGCCGGACGAGCCGGGCAGGAAGGCGAAGAGCAGGCCGCCGCCGAGGACGCCGATCAACACCAGCCAGAAGTAGGTGGGCAAACGCCTGCGGTGCCGGCCGGACGGGGCTGAACTCTGAGCCCGGTGGCGGCCGCGTTCCGGCGCACGCCTGGCCGCACCTGCGACGGTTTGTTCCATTAGCCACACTCTATTTGATTTCTGGAACTGTGAGGCGCCGGCATCGGCCTACCTGCCGGTAGGTGGCCCGCCGTCGGCGGCGCTGCGCATCTCCAGTCCGACCCTGCCCGCCAGCATCCGGGAGGCGGTGGCCGCCCAGTCACCTCATCAGCGGCGAGCGGCTGCGGTCGTGACCTCGCTCCAGCGGTTGGTGCGCCCATTCCGCCACCAGGGCAGGAGTTGAACGAGGCCGAATGCCACCTCGACGACGAGGAACAGCCACAGCAGCCGGGTGGCACCGTGAGCCAGTGCGTACGTCTGCCACGCCGCGAATAGTGTGCGCGCGACGCCGTCGAGCAGGCCGTGTACGGGCTGCGCCTGGACGATGCGCAGGAGGGCCCAGACGACCACGACCGATCCCATCAGGTTGGCGTACAGGGTCTGCATCGGGTCAAGGGCGGGTAGGACGCCCAGTCCGAGCGCGCGACCCAACTGCGACAGCGTGCCGTGCAGCAGCGCATACGTCCACGGGGTCGCGAAGCCGGCCGTGATGACGAGGTCGTACCAGGCACTCGCACGGACGAGACGACGGTACGCGGGGCGGGAGGGGGCTAGAAGATCGATCACGACGGACGGCTCCTGGTGGCTTCGTCGGCGGGGACGCCCGACGGTAAACATTGGAGTACGCTCCAAGGTCAAGTCCACGAGCAGACGGAGGGTCATGCGTATCGGGGAACTGGCCGTCCAGGCGGGCATGAGCACGGACACGATCCGGTTCTACGAGAAGGTCGGCCTCCTCGCGGGTCGGCGCCTGCCCAACGGCTATCGGGACCTCCCGCCAGAGACCGTGGTGTGGCTGCACTACATCCGCACCGCGCAGCAGCTCGGCTTCTCGCTTGCGGAGATCGCGCGCAACGGCGAGCAACTGCGCGACTCACCCGACACCGCGGAAGCGCTGTCGGCGCTGTTCACGGAAAAGATCAACGTCATCGACGCCCGAATGGCCGAACTCGCCGCCCTGCGGGACGACCTCGCCGCGCGGATCGGCACGGGATGCCCCTTGCGGGCGGCCGGCCATGCCGCGAACTAGTCGGGCCTGCCAGTAGCTGTCCGGGCCGCCGGGACAGCGTCGCAGTGCTCCCTGACGATAAGAAATTTAGCAGGGATCTTGGCGTGACACCATCGGGCACACGACCGAATGCGCAGGTCATGGGCCATGGCTATGTTCGTCCGATGCCTACTGGAAAGATCACCGCGGCTGCGGCCGGTACGTGGACGCTCGGCGACCTGACCGTCAACCGGATCGGCTTCGGCGCGATGCGACTGACGGGCAGCGCTGCCTTCAACCTCGGCACGCCAAGCGACCGCGACCGGGTCATCGGTGTGCTGCGCCGGGCGGTCGAGTTGGGGGTGAACCACATCGACACCGCGGCGTTCTACTTCTCCTCGCTGCGCTCGGCCAACGAGCTGATCAACCGGGCGCTGGCGCCGTACCCCGACGATCTGGTCATCACCACGAAGGTCGGCCCCGGCCGGGATCCGTCGGGCGATTGGTTGCCCCTGGCCCGGCCGAATCAGCTACGTGGGCAGGTCGAGGAGAACCTGCGCCAGCTCGGCCGCGACCACCTGGACGTGGTGAACCTGCGCCAGCACGGCCTCGACTCGATCGCCGAGCATTTCGGTGCGCTTGCCGAGCTGCGCGACGCCGGCCTGATCCGGCACCTGGGCATCTCCAATGTCCGCCCGCAGCATCTCGCTCAGGCCCAGGCGATCGCCCCCGTCGTGTGCGTGCAGAACGCGTACGGCATCGACAACCGCACCAGCGACAAAACCCTCCGCGCATGTGGCGAGCAGGGCATCGCGTTCGTGCCGTTCTTCGCGGTCGCCGGTGACGGACGGGAGGCCGGCGGTGTCGCCGACAACGGCTCGGTCCTCGCCATCGCACGTGCACACGGCGCCACGCCCGCCCAGGTCCGGATCGCCTGGACGCTGAGTCGCGGGCCGCACGTGTTGGCCATCCCGGGAACGGGCAACCCGGATCACCTGGTCGAGAACGTGGCCGCCGGGGCGCTTCGCCTGTCCGCGGACGAACTGGCCAGCCTCGAATAGCGCCACGCCGGTTCGACCTCGCCGTCCCAGTCAAGTTCGGTCTCGGTGGCGATCAGGGTCTCGCCGTTCTCGCGTCGGGCTTCCCCGAGTTGCACGCCACGACGTGCAACACCTCGGCCGCGCAGGAGGTGGTCCAGCAGACCCTCACGGCGGGCGCGAGCACGCTGACCTACGACCCGGTCACCAAGCAGTACCAATACGTCTGGAAGACCGACAAGTCGCTGGCGAAGACGTGTGGACGCCTTGAGGTCACGCTGATCGACGGCACCACCCACTCGGCGAACTTCCAGTTCAACTAGCACTCGACGGAGGCGGTGGCGGTCCGCGGCTCCGGCCCCGGACCGCCACTGCTTGGGCGGGTCGCCCGGCCACCGCCCGGCGACGGGGTACCGGCGGTCAGCGGTCCACGTGGTTGCGCCATGAGTGCTGAGGCTCGTAGCCCAGCACCCGCCGTGCCTTGTCGATGCCGAGCAGGGTCTCATGCTCGCCGAGTTCCTTGCGGACCTCCACACCCGGGTAGACCTCGGCCATCAGGCTGGCACTGGATCTGCTCATGACCGTGTCGGCGTTGGCGATGATGAAGACGTCGGCGCCGGGCTGGTCGTGGGCGAGGGCCCGCTCGACCGCCTGGGCACCGTCACGGGCGTCGATGTAGCCCCACAGGTTCCACCGGCGCAGCCGGGGGTCGGCGTCGAAGGACGGGAACTGCGCGTAGTCCTCGACGTCCATGACGTTGGAGAACCGCAGACCCACCATGACCAGTTCGGGGTCCCATCGGCAGAAGTGCCGCGCCATCTCCTCCTCGAGCGCCTTGTTCAGCGAGTAGGTCGACTCCGGGCGCGGCGGATACTCCTCGTCGAGCGGCGCGTACGGCGGCGGGGTGTCGAACGGCAGCCCGAGCACGGTCTCGCTCGACGCCCACACCACCCGCTTGATCCCTGCCGCCCTGGCCGCGGCGAACACGTTGTACGTCGCGGCGGAGTTGTTCGCGAAGGTGGCCGCGTTGGACAGCAGCCCGGGGGCCGGCACCGCCGCCAGGTGCACGACGGCGTCGACCCTGCCGGCGTGCTCGTCGACGCCGCCGGTGAAAGCCTCCACCACCTGCCCGTAGTCGGTGAGGTCGACGAGCAGGAACTCGCCGTCGACCTCGCGGGGGTCGCGCCCGGCGGCGCGGTCCACGGCCAGCACGTCGACGCCCACGGCGCGCAGGTGCGCGACCACGGCGCGACCGAGTTTGCCGCTGGCCCCGGTGACGACAACGCGTCCGGGGAGTGCGGCTTCGAGAACGGGATCGGTCATGGTCACATCCTTGCTGTGGTACGTCGTACCGCGCACGAGGGTGCGGCGCGAGCGGTGGCGGATGGCGTGACGGTGTGCCTCGGCGACTGCCTGGACGCCGGCACCCGTGCCGACGTCATCGGGCGAGGATGGGCAGGGTGATGGTGAAGGTGGTGCCGACGTCGACCTGGCTGGCGACCGTGATGGTGCCGGCGTGGTCGGTGACGATCTGCCGGGCGATCGCGAGTCCGAGCCCGCCGCCACCGGTGTGCCGCCCGCGGGCCGGGTCGGCCCGCCAGAACCGATCGAAGATGTGCGGCACCGCCGAGGGTTCGATGCCGGTGCCGGTGTCCACGACCCGGATCACGGCGACCGCGTCGGTCCGGCTGGCGTGCAGGGAGATGCTGCCGCCGGACGCGGTCGCCCGCACCGCGTTCGTGATCAGGTTACCGAGGACCTGCCGCAGCCGGTCCGGGTCGGCGTTCACTACCGGCGGCCCGGCCGGCGCGTCCGAGGCGGCCGGCTGGGTGGCCGGTGCGACGTGGACGCTCAGGGTCACCCCGGCGACCTCGGCCCGTGCCCGGTGCGTGGTCCGGCAGGTCTCCAGGAGTTCGGCGACGTCGACCGCCACCCGGTGATAGGTGAGTCTTCCCGCCTCGGCGAGCGCCAGGTCCTGCAGATCGTCGACGATCCGTTGCTGGAGCACGGCCTCCTCGTGCAGGGAGGCGAAGAGTTCCGGGTCGGGGGCGATCACCCCGTCGGCGAGCGCTTCGAGGTAGCCGCGCAGGTTGGCCAGCGGGGTGCGTAGTTCGTGAGCCACGTCGGCGACGAGCCGCCGTTGTCGTTCCTCACCGCGTTGCAGTGAGTCGGCCATCCGGTTGAACGAGCGGCCGAGGTTGGCCAGTTCGTCGTTCCCCTGCACCGGGACCCGGCTGCTCAGGTCTCCCCGGCCGAGGTGCTGGGCCACGGTGGTCAGGGTCCGGATCGGACGCAGCACCCGATGGCTCAACACGCCGGTGCCCAGGATGACCACGAGGGCCACACCGGCCGCGGCGGCGAGCAGCGGACCGGTCGCCACCGGGCGCGCCGCGTCCCCACGGGCACCGAAATAGATCCGGACCGGCACGGGCGTCACGTCACGGATCCCCTCGGTGAACGCGCCGGCGAGGCAGCGCAGCTGGTCTTCGCGGGTCGCTGCAGCGGAGGGCGGGCGCTGTGCCTCGGCGGGCACGGGAATTCTCTCGGTCCTGTCCGTGGAGGCCGTGCCGCAGGCCTCCACCTGCCCGGTCGCCTCGGCGTCGTCAGCGGCGGCGGCGACGCTGTCGCAGTTCGCCATGATCTCTCTGAGGTCCGGTTGCCCCGGCGACACGGGCGCGAACTGCGGCAGACCGAGGTAGCCGGACGAGCGCTCCAGCGGGACTCCGCCGGCCGACAGGCAGGCCGCGTACCGGGCGGTGTGGCGGTATTCGGCGATCGCACCGGCGGTGGTCTTCGCGGCATTGGGGCCGGCGACTGTCAGCGGCAAGGTCGGCCGCGGATCGACGATGGCGCTGCTGCTGCCGAGCGGGCGGGCCGCGCGGCCTTCCTCGGTGTCGGTGTCGACCAGCACCACACCGGACTCGGTCACCACGTGAATCCGCTGGCCGGTCCTGGACCGCAGATCCCGTACCAGGTCGACCACCCCCGTCCACGTCCCGTGTTCCTGGCCGTACCGGGTCAGTTGTTCGGTGACCAGGTCGATCTGCGTCTGGTCGGCCGCCGCCGAGTCGAGGACCTGCTGGGACGCCTGGCGCAGGGTCAGCCAGGCGGTCGCCACGGTCGCGGTCACCGCGACGAGGACGACGAGCAACAGTAGTCGCAGGCGGAAGCTCACGGCCGGCGATCCGCCGACTGGCGAACCGACGAGCCGCCGGGGTCGGCCGGCCCCGGCCGGGGAGCGGCGAGCCGGTAGCCGCGGCCGAAGACGGTCTGCACGTAGCGTGGTGCCGCCGGATCGGTCTCGATCTTGCGGCGAAGGTTCATCACGTGCGCGTCGACCGTGCGCTCCAGCACGAAATGGTCGAAGCCGAACGCTCGATCGATGATCTGGGTCCGGGTGAACGCTCGTCCCGGCTCTCCGGCGAGCACCTCGAGAATGCCGAACTCCTTGGCGGTCAGCGTGACCGGCCGGCCCGCCACCCGTACCTCGAACCGGCCCGGGTCGACCTCCAGGTCGCCCACCTGCAGCACCGCCTGGGTTCCCGCGGTCACGACACCGGCCCGCCGGAGCAGGGCCCGCACCCGGGCGGTGAGCTCGCGCGGGCTGTACGGCTTGGTGATGTAGTCGTCGGCGCCGATGTCGAGGCCGAGCAGAACGTCGTCCTCCGTGGTACGGGCGGTCAGCAACAGGATGGCCACGTCCGATTCGGCGCGCAGGATCCGGCACACGTCGAGTCCGTCGACGACCGGCATCATCACGTCGAGGACCACCAGGTCCGGACGGCGGCTCCGGGCCTGGTCGAGCGCGCTGCGCCCGTCGCCGACCACCAGCACGGTGTGTCCCTCGCGCTCGAGGTAGAGCCGAATCAGGTTGGCCTGCTTGGGATCGTCCTCGGCGACCAGAATCCGTCCGCCCATGTCGCTCCATCCTGATCGGGCCCGGGGGCGGCCGGCACGTCACGGCGAGCCGGCCACCTCGTCGTCACTGACGGTGACGATGCCCCGGGTGGTTCGCGAGATCCGACGCGCGGCCCTCGTCGCAGAGCGTAGCCATGCCGGCGGCTTCAGCGAAGCCAGGGGATCCTCCGGTCGAGCAGCCCGCGATGCTTCAGTTCCTGGCGCAGGGGGATGTCGTCGTCCACGTGCCCGTCCCAGTTGATGCCCCAGTAGTTGGCCGTGTGCTTCCCGTCGCCCAGCAACTGGCGTTGCACCGGCGTGCGGGCCGCCCACCACGGCCCCTCCCGGTCGACGTGCAGGTCGTCGAGCGGCCGGATCCAGCGGTACGTGTAACCGACGAAGAGCATCTTGCGGGTGATCGCAGAGCGGTTCGTCGACCTGGAGTGCCAGAGCCGGCGGTCGAAGACGAAGGCGTCGCCCGGCTTTGCGGTGATCTCCACCGTGCCCGTGGGATCCGGGTGGTACGCCGACACGTCGTCGGGCCGAGGCAGGCTGTTCCGCACCTGGCTGCCGGGGATGATCTTCGTCGCGCCGCGACCCGGCTCGGAGAGGTCGGACAGCACGTAAGCCACCTTGAGCGAGAACATCGGCCGGGGCACCTCCGGATCCAGCGTCTCCGGGTCGGAGTTCTGCCGATACCCGTCCTGGTGCCATCCCCAGTACGGGCGCTCCGGCTCCCGCGCCGGTGGCGTCACGTCCAGGTGGTGGTGATGCGTATAGATGTTCCAGCCGAGCAACCCCCACACGTAGGGAAACGTCACGGGATGAGTGAGCAGGTCACCGAAGAGGTGATCGCGCTCCAGGAAGCCCAGCAGGTGCAGGGAACCGTCCGCGCCGGTGTTACCGGTGGCGCTCGCCCGCCCGTGGATCCGGTCCACCGCCTGCTCAAGTGCCGCCCGGTGTTCCTCGGTCAGCACGCCACGCAGCAGCAGAAAGCCCTGCTCGTGGAACTCCTTGCGGTCGACGTCGCTGATCGGCTCGTAGCCCGTCCGGCCGTCGTAGTCATACATCCGGCGATCTCCATCGGCGTGATTCCTGTCGTGGTGATCAGGAGCTAACCGGCCGGGTGTGAAGAAGCTGTGCGATTCGCATGGGTAACGGATGCGCCCCTTGCCGCACGGGTCCCCACCGAGGAACGATCCGTCTGCGGCGGCCGCCCGACTGAACTTGATCGTGCGCCGACAGCAGTTACACCGACATCAGCGTGCCGTGGAACAGGCCGGCCTGCCACCCGGGGGGACATAACCAGATGCTCGACTCCGCGACGACCCAGGTGATCAAAGCGGTCCCGCCCCGACCGGGGAACCAGGGTCGCCGACCCAGTCACTGGTTGCTGATCAGCGGCCTGCTGGCCCTGCTCCTCGCCGCCACCGCGCTGGTCGCGGTCTCGCCGCTGCGCCGCCCACTGCCCGCCCCGACGGTCACCCGGACCCTGCCCGCGTCGACCCTCATCCCCGGCAAGGCACCGGCGGTACCGTGGCCGAGGACCGGGCAGGCTGCCCTCTCGGTCGAGGGCGTCGGCACGCTCGGCACGTCGGGCGGGCGCAAGCCGGTGCCGATCGCGAGCGTGACCAAGGTGATGACGGCCTACGTCATCCTGACCGAACACCCCCTCGACCGGGGCGAGCAGGGCCCGAACCTCACCGTCACCGCGCAGCAGGCCGCCGCGTACCCGGAGGAGCAGGCGCGTGGCGAGTCCCTCGTGCCGGTCGTCGCGGGCGCGGTCTTCACCGAACGCCAGGCGCTGCAGGCGCTGCTGCTTCCCTCGGCAAACAACATGGCGCGGATCCTCGCCGCCTGGGACGCCGGCAGCATCCAGGCATTCGTCGCCAAGATGAACGACACCGCCGCGGCGCTCGGCATGACCGACACCCACTACACCGACCCGTCCGGGTACGACCCGGGCACCGTCAGCACCGCCGTCGACCAGGTGATCCTGGCCCGCAAGGCGATGGAACTGCCGGCGTTCGCGGAGATCGTGGCGCAGAAGACGGCCACCCTGCCGGTCGCCGGCCCCGTACGCAACTACAACTCCCTGGTCGGCAAGGACGGCGTCGTGGGGATCAAGACCGGCTCCACCGACCAAGCCGGCGGCTGCCTGGTCTTCGCCGCCGTCGTCAAGGTGGGCGGCCGGGAATTCACCATCGTGGGCGCCGTCCTCGGGCAGCCCGGCGCCCACACCCCCGAGCAACTGGACCGGGTGTTCCGGGCGACCCGACCGCTGGTCCGCACCGCCGCCAGGGCGATCGGGGTGCACCCCGTCATCCGGGCCGGCGATCAGGTCGCCACCGTCCGCGCCCCGCTCGGCGGCGGCACGACGCTCACCGCCGCGCAGGACCTGACCGTGGTGGGCTGGCCCGGCATGCGGGTCCGGCTGGACGTCGACATCCCGGCCGTGCCGGCACGGCTGCCGGCCGAGACCGAACACGGCCGGGTCACCGCAGTCGCCGGCGCGGGTACGCCGGTCGCCACCCCGCTGCGCACCGGAGCCGGGCTGGAGCCGCCGAGCACCTGGGACCGGATCCGACAGCACCGCTGAGCCCGCGCCCGGCACCGGGCGCACCCGTGGGCGGACACACCGCACTAGCGTGGATGGCGGTGACGAATCAGGACGGAGCTGGCACGTGCGGACGGAGCAGGACGGAGAGCCGTCGGTGACGGAGTTGCTCACCGCGGCGCGTGCCGGCGACGGGGATGCCTTCGGCCGGCTCGTCGGGCCGTTGCGCGACGAGTTGCGGGCACACTGCTACCGGATGCTCGGGTCGGTTCATGACGCGGAGGATGCCGTCCAGGACGCGCTGGACCGGGCTTGGCGCAGTCTGCAGCGGTTCGAGCACCACGGGTCGATCCGGCCATGGCTTTACAAGATCGCGACGAACCGGTCGTTGACGCTCGTCGAGCGCAGGGGGCGGCGGGAACTGCCCGCGGACCTGGGCTCCGAAGGTGCGCCGCTGGCGGAACGGGCGTGGCTGGAACCGTACCCGGATCAGCTGATGGGCTGGACCGCACGGCTGAGCCCGGAGGACCGCGTGCTCGCGCGGGAGAGCGTCGAGCTGGCGTTCGTCGCCGCCCTGCAGCACCTGTCGCCTCGGCAGCGAGCCGTCCTGCTGCTCCGCGAGGTGCTCGGTTACTCCGCCGCCGAGGCGGCCGAGCTGTTGGACACCACGGTCGCCGCGGTCAACAGCGCCCTGCAGCGAGCCCGGAAGGTGCTCGCCGACCTGCTGCCGCAGGCCAGTCAGCGACAGACCCTGGACGCACTGGGCGACGCGACGCAGCGGGACGTGGTCAAGCGGTACCTGACCGCGTGGGAGGCCGGCGACGTCGACGCCATCGTGGCGATGCTGACCGAGGACGCACGGTACTCGATGCCACCGCTGAGCACCTGGTACGAGGGCCGGGACGCCATCCGCGAATTCCTGGTCGAGGCGGTGCTCCAGCATCGCTGGCGCTTCCGGCCGGCGCGGGCCAACGGGCAGCTCGCGTTCGGCACCTACCGATGGGACGACGAGCGCCTCGCGTACGTCCCGGCCGGCCTGGACCTGCTCACGCTGCGTGGTGGCCGGGTGGCCGAGGTGGTCTCGTTCCTGGACGCCCACTTCCCCACCTTCGGCCTGCCGGCACAGCTGGCGGAGAAAATCTGACGGCGCGCGATGAGTTTCCGGGCCGGCCCGGGTTGTAGTCCTGACGGACACACCAACCGAGAGGGCCGCACGGAGCATGCCTACCGACGAGGAACAGATCCGCACCCTGATCGAGCGCTGGGCCGACGCCGTCCACCGCGGTGACCTCAGCGCCGTCCTTGCCGACCACGCGAAGGACATCGTGATGTTCGACGTGCCGCCACCGCGGCAGGGCGTCCGCGGCCTGGACGCCTACCGGGAAACCTGGCCGCCGTTCTTCCAGTGGCAGGCCCAGGGCGCCTCGTTCGAGATCGAGTCGCTCGACATCACCGCCGGCGACGAGGTTGCCTTCGCGTACGCGCTGCTGCGCTGCGGCACCCCGGACGAGTTCGCCCACGATCCCGACAACCGGCTCCGGCTGACGCTCGGGCTCCGCAAGCAGGACGGCCGGTGGGTCGTCACCCACGAGCACCACTCCTTCCCACTCACCGACCCGGCCCCCGCTGACGTCGGCCCCGATCGGCGCGACGACGCCGCCGCGGAGCAGGACCTGCGCCGGCTGCACCAGCGGTGGTTCGACCGCACCGCCGCGAAGGACCTCGACGGCCTGATGGCCGGCATCGCCGACGACGTCATCTCCTACGAACACGACCATCCCCTGCAGCACGTCGGCGTGCAGGCGGTACGCGAGGTCTGCAAGGCCGGCCTCGACGCCGCCGGCGACGGCAGCGTCACCTGGCAGGTGCCCGACCTGAAGATCCTGGTCAACGGCGATCTGGCGGTCGCCTGGGGTCTCAACCAGGTCCGGGTGACGCCGGCCGACGGCCAGACCGCCGACAGTTGGTCGCGCGGAACCCGGATCTTCGAACGGCGAGACGGTGCCTGGCTGATGATCCACCAGCACCTGTCGTACCCCTACGATCCGTCCACCGGTCGGGCGCGGACCGACCTGCATCCGTAGTCCTCGTTCCTCGCGCCGATCGTTGCTCCCCACGGATGTGGATCAGGTGGGGACGGCCGGTCCGGCAGGTGCCGTGACAGGGCCGTCTCCCGGCCCGGGCGGCACGTGCTCGGCCGGCGCTGCGTCGGCGGCCCGGGCGGGGGCCGCCGCCGGCAGCCGGCGGACGTCCCGGCTGGCCAACATGCCGAGTACGGCGAGCACCACCAACGCCGCGAGGATCAGCAGCGTGTCGCGGGGGCCGATCACCGCGGCGACCGGTCCGACCGCCACCTGGCCGAGTGGGATGGCGACGAAGGAGCCCAACATGTCGTACGAGTAGACGCGGGCCAGCCGTTCGGCGGGGATGTGCTGCGCGATCGAGGTGTCCCAGGCGACCGCGAACTGTTCCACGGCGATGCCGACGGCCACGCCGGCGGCCAGCAGCACGGCGACGGTCGGCGCCAGGGCCAGCGCCAACAGCAGGAACGACTCGGCGAACATGCAGGCCACCCCGAGCAGCAGCAGCCGGCGTACCCGGATCCGCAGGGCGACCAGCCCGCCGACGACCATTCCGGCGGTCTCCGCGGCCAGCACCACCCCCCAGGCGCTGCGGCCGATCGTCGCATCGGCGACGGCCGGGCCCAGCACGTTCACGCCGCCGGAGAGGGCCGCATTGAGGATCATGAAGCCGAGCACCACCACCCAGACCCAGGTCCGCGCGGTGAACTCGGTCCACCCCTCACGGAGGTCGGCGACGATGCTCGTGCCACTGGTCCGTGCCCGTGGGGCGGCGACCCGGACTCCGGTGAAGGCGACGGCCGCGATGGCGAAGGTGAGCGCGTCGATGGCGAGGCCCCAGCCGGGGCCGACGGCGGCCACCAGGAGCCCACCGAGCGCGGCGCCCCCGATCATGCCCGCGTTCATGCCGAGCCGGATGATCGCGTTGGCCGGCTGGATCATGTCCGGCGGCACGGTCTGCGGCGTCGCGGCGGCCGAGGCCGGCTGGGCCAGCGCACTCACGACGCCGTTGGCCGCGCTGAGCGCCAGCAACAGCGGGATCGTCGCCGTACCGGTGAGCACCAGAGCGGCCACCGCCGCCTGGGTCGACGCGCCGAGCAGATTGGAGCCGACCAGCACCACCCGGCGCGGAATCCGGTCGGCCACCACCCCGCCGAAGAGCACGAACAGCACGTTCAACAGCGACCGCGCGCCAACCACCAGGCCCAGGTCGCGCACCGAGCCGGTCAGATCGAGCACGGCGAAGGCCAGCGCGATGGGAGCGACCCCGTTGCCCAGCATGTTCACCAGGCGGCCGGTCGCCAGGTAACGGAACGCGGCGAACCGCAGCGGAGCGAACATCAGGCTCTCATCCTGGTCAGCCGCCCGGACGGCAGGTTTGGTGGCACAGATGACGGACTCGGCACCGGCCCACTCAACCACTTCGGGGCGTGGTGCCGCGTCCCGCAACCGGCGTGATCTTCGTCCCGGGCCGCGCGGTCAGTGGGTGCGCGGCGGGGTGTAGCCGATTCGGCCGTTGCCGGCGAGCGTTTGCTTCCGCACGCCCGCGATCCGCCGTCGCTACGGCGGCAGCGGACGCCAGCTCGTGCGGCCGGTCAGCGCCACCAGGGCCGGCGTGCCACCGCGACCGCACGGTCGACGGGCTCGGCCAGGTCGTCGCCGACCTGGTGGATGCTGCGGATCCATTCGGTCGCGACCACCAGCGCCATCGCGGATCCGGCCGCCGCCTCGTCGTCACGCCACCGTTGCAGGCAGGTACGCACCGGCCCGTCCAGATCCGGCAGGGCCGGCCAGGATGATCCGGCCCCCGTCTCGGCCAACCGGTCGGCCAGCCGCCCCAGCCCGCTCAGCAGCGCCTGCTGCGCCGTTCGGACGGGCTCGACCGCGTCCCGGCATTCGTCGGCCCGGTAGCCGAACTCGGTGACCGCGTTCTCCAGCAGGTTGGCCGCCATGGCCAGGTAGTTGGCCCCGGACAGCAGGACCACAGCCGTCGAGGCGTCGAGCGGTCCGGCCGACCGCTCGGCCAGGTAGGCGCCGAGCGCCAGCTCGGCCCGGGTCCGGGCGCCCGCTGGCGGGGCCGGAGCGGGCAGCCGTTCGGCGCCGACGGCCAGCACCCGGTCGAAGGCGTGCCGGAGCCGCCCGATCGCGGCCCGTTGGTATGCGGCGACGCTCCGGATGAACTGCCGGCGCGTCCCGTGCGGCCACAGCAGCAGGCTGAGCGCGACGCTGACGGCGACCCCGACGCCGACGTCCTCCAGCCGGATCAGGCCCAAGCGCCATCCCACCGGGGCGAGCAGGTTGAAAATGATCATCAGGTCGACCGTGAACGCGGCCTGGCTGAGCAGGAACCGCTGGGAGCCGGAGGTGTACGCGGACAGGAACACCGCGGCCGGCAGCACCGCCCACAGCCACGCCGGGTGCCCGGCGGTCGCGATGACCACAGCCGAACCGGCGGCGACGCCCACCACGTTGCCGGCGATGGCACGAAGCACCGAGCGGGCGGTTCCCAGAGCGTTGGTCCGCAGCACCTGCAACGTGCCCAGCACCACCCAGAACGCGTGTGGCAGGCCCAGCCGGACGGCGAGCCACACCGACACCGCCAGGCCGACCGCGGCCCGGAGGCTGTCCCGCAACGCGACCGAGCCCGGCGCCGCGGAGGACGCCAGCCACCGCAGCCGCCGATGGCGGACCTGCTGGTCGCCCAGGACCTCCCGGCCTCGTCCACTGCTCCGGGCACCGGTGTCCCGGCCCGCCGCCGCCGTTGCGTTCGCCGCCACCGCTGTCGCCAGATACGCCAGCACGCGCAGCGTGTGGTCGACGTTCAACGCGTCGAGGACCTGCTCACCGGCTGCCGGCGGGCCCAGCGACCGCCGCACCCACCGCTCCAGTGCGCGCCGGTGCGCCCACCGCCGCTCGTCGACCGCGCGGACGTCCGGCCCGCCCGCGCGGCCCGCCAGCGTGGCGGCGCTGGCCCGCAGGACGCCGGACATCGCCGCCACCAACTCGCCCTCGGTCCCGGTGCCCCGCCGGGCGAGGTGTTCGGGCCGGTACAGCGGATGACCGGCGACACCCACGAGCAACTGCAGATCGCCGATGAGTTCGGCGTACCCGCGCAGTCGATGCCGCGAGCCGACCGACCGGCTCGCCGTGCCGGCGTACCGGCGGCGAGCCGTGTCGACCGCCTCCGCCGCCGCCTGCCGGAGCCGGCTGAGACCCGGATCGTCCGGAGTGCGGGCCATCGCATCGATCAGGTCGGCTGCCGCGCGGCAGGCCGCGCCGGCGGCACGGGTCAGCGCCACCGGCCCGGCGCGGGGCAGCAGCAGGCCGGCGAGGGTCGCGGCGAGGCCGGCGAACAGCCATCCGGCCACCCGCATCGGAAGCTGCCCCGCGGCGGGGGGCAGCGTGACGGCCAGGACGAAGGAGAGCAGCAGGCCCAGCCGGGCCGTGCTGACGTGGCCGCCCACCACCGCGGCGAGGAAGGTGGTGACGAATGCCAGCAGGAACATCACGGCCGGGATGGCGACCAGCGAGCGGGACACCACCGTGCCGAGCGCCACCAGGACCGCTCCCGCCGCGGTGGCGAGCAGGTAGGAGCGGGTCCGTTCCCGGCGGGTGCCACCGAAGTCACTCATGATCAGCAGAGCGAAGCCGCCGAAGATGGTGAACGTGGCGAACGACTGGTTGCGGACCACGTACTGTCCGACCGCGAACAGACCCGGCAGCACGATCGCGGCGCGCACCCCGGCTCTCGGCGCGCTCCGCTCGGGATCAGCCAGCGCCGTCACCGCCCGGCGGAGGCGCCTGCGCGCGATCCGGCCGGGTGCCGCCGGCCCGCCGGCTCCGCCGCCGGAACTCCGGCTGTCCGGCCGACCGTCGGCGCCGTTCACCCCGCCGGGCTTCCCCATGAGGCATCAGTAGCCAGCAGCGAACCCACTACACCCGGGCCGCGGCAGAGATACGTACCCGAACCGACTCGAAGGGGTCCGCCGATGCCGGCACCGGCGGTGAAACAGGCACGAAACCGGCCGGTCCGGCCGGGAGCTGGCCAGGCGTCGACTTCCGCCTAGTCGCGTTCCCCGACCGCTTCGGTCCGCAACATCCGGGCGGGGACGCGCAGGTAACGGATCGCCCGCCGGTGGTGGGTGAACGCGACGTGCAGGTCCCCCGCGCTGTCCACCACCAGCGACGGGTAGCTCAGCTCCCGGTTGATCGCGTCGCGGGAGTTGTTCGACAGGGCGTACCCGTCACCGTCGGCCAGCAGCCAGCGCCGCGGCCAGGTCGAGCCGTCGTCGGCGGAGACGGCGAGGACCAGCGGTGCCCGGGGTGCGCCCCAGAAGGCGGTCCGGTCACCGTCACCGTCCTCGACCGCCCGCACCTGCGGGACGGCATTCTCGACGATGCCCGCTCCGTCGATCTCGTCGTACAGCGAGACCCGGCGGGCAACCGCGTCGCGGCGACTGCTGTCGTTGAACGCCAGGGCGGTCAGGCCGCCGGGCAACGCGACCGCCTGGATCGATGAGTTGTTGTTCGGCAACCCGACGGGGTGCGGCGGCTGCCAGGTGATCCCGTCCGGCGAGCCGCTGCGGTACACGTGGTCGGCCCAACGGCTGCGGAAGTAGGCGGTCAGCCCCCCGCCGGGGCGCGGCACGATGTTCATGTGGACCCGCCCGGTCGACGCCGGCACCGGCGCCTCCTGCCAGCTGCCACCGCCGTCGTCGGAGAACCAGACGCTGCTCGTGTCGTGCTCCCCGCTCCACGCCCGACCGGCCACCCTCGGGCAGGCGAAGGTCGGCAGCAGCCACCGCCCCGACGGCAGGACGACCGGGGGCTGCCGCACGAAGACGCCGCCGTGCGGGGACGACAGCAGGTCCCGCACCGGCCCCCAGGTGCGGCCCGAGTCGACGGACACGCGAGCCCGGACCACCGCGGTGTCCTGGTCCCCGGCGTGCTGCGCGGTGTGCAGCAGCCACAGCTCGCCGGTGGGCGCGGCGAACAGCACCGGATTCTGCTCGGAGCGGGTGGCGTCGTCGCTGAGTCGCACCGGATCGCGCCACCGGTCGGTGCCGGCCGGCAGGCGGGAGAACCAGACACTGATGTCGGCCACTCCCTCCTGCGTACCGCCGAACCACACACAGCCCAGGTCGCCGTCGGGCAGCACCGCCAGGTTGGCCGCGTGGGACTGCACCGTCCGGGTGGGCAGGTACGCCTCGCCGAAGCCGTCCGGCCGGGCCCGCACCAGCCCGTCGGTGGCCAGTCCGGCGGGGCTGCTCATCCCGCACCGCCGGCGGCCTTAAGGTGGTCGGCCGCCGCGCGTTCCAGGTGTACGAGGTCCGAGGAGACCGTCGCGAACGTGAAACCCTCAGCCAGTCGGCGGGCGGCGTCCGCACCGGCCGGGGTGTGGATCCCCGCCGCCACGCCCGCCTCGGCGGCGGCCCGGCTGATCCGCCGCAGCGCCGCCTCGAACACCTCCGCCACCGCCGGGTCGCCCGGGTACGCCCCGCCGACCGCCAGGCACAGGTCCGAGGGGCCGACGTAGACGCCGGTGAGACCCGGCACGGCGCAGATCTTCTCGACGTTGTCCAACCCCTCCGGGGTCTCGATCATGGCCAGACAGGCAACCGACGCGTCGGCCTCCGCCGGCACCGGGCCCACCCGCAGCGCCGACCGCATCGGCCCGTACGACCGGACGCCGCGCGGCGGGTACGTCGCCGCGGCCACCGCGCGCGCCGCGTCGTCCGCCGAGCTGACCAGCGGCACGATCACCCCGGCGGCGCCGGCGTCGAGGGCCTGGCCGATGTGGAACGGGTCGTTCGCCCCGACCCGCACCATCCCCACCGAGCCGCCACCGGCGTCGATCGCGGTCAGGCCGCGCAGGATCCCGCCGTACTCGACCAGTCCGTGCTGGGCGTCGATGCAGACGTAGTCGTAGCCCAGCCGGGCGATGCGCTCGGTGGACACCGGCGAGTCCATGATCACCCAGTAGCCCAGCGCACGCTCGCGCCGGCGGAGCCGGTCGGTGAAGGCGCGGGCGGTGGGCCGGGCGGCTGGCGGTTGCTCGGTGGTCACGATGGTCCTTCCTGGGTGGGTCAGCGGTTGTAGGCGGGCATCGGGCCGGCGAGGACGCGGCCGACCTCGTCGCAGGCGTCGAGCACGTCGCGCGGCAGCGGCCCGCGGGCCGCTGCCTGGATGTTGTCGCGCAGCTGCTGCGGCTTGGACCCGCCGAGCAGGACCGACGTCACCACCTCCCGGGACAGCAGCCAGCGCAGCGACAGCTCGGGCAGCGGTATCCCGGCGCCGTCGGCGATGCGCGACAGCCCCTCCACCGCCTCGAAGATCGGCCGGTTCCAGTACCGGTCGCGGTACATGCCCGACAGCGCGGAGCTGCCGAACCGGCCCTCGACCGGCGCCGCGTCGAACGAGTGCCGGCCGGTCAGCAGGCCACCGCCGAGCGGGTTGTAGACGACCGTGGCCAGTTCGTGGGTCCGCGCGTACTCGACGTACTCGTCCTCGATGCGGCGGGCCACCAGGTTGTACAGCTGCTGCGCCACGACGGGCCGCGGCGCGCCGGCGGCCGCGCACGCCGCTGCGACGTCGCTGATCTGCCACGCCGCGTAGTTCGACACCCCGATCGCCCCGGCCAGTCCGTCGCGGACCAGGTCGGCGAGCGCCTCGGCGGTCTCCTCCAGCGGCACCGACCGGTCCGGCTGGTGCAGGTAGAACAGGTCGACCCGGTCGGTGCCGAGCCGGCGCAGGCTGGTCTCGAGGGAAGCCCGGACGCCCTTGCGGGACAGCAGCGGGTGGCCACCGGCGTCCCCCGGGTAGATGCCGGCCTTGGTGGCCACGGTGACCTGGTCCCAGCGGCCCCGCAGGATCTCGCCGAGCATCTGCTCGCTGCGCCCGCCGGCGTAGCCGTTGGCGGTGTCGAAGGAGGTCAGGCCGTGGTCCAAAGCCGCGTCGACCATGGCCCGGGCGGTGTCCAGGTCGGCGGTGTCGCCGAAGGTCATGGTGCCCAGCACGAGCTCGGGCAGCGGGCGGCGCAGCCCGGTCAGCGGGGTGTGCCTCATGATGCCACCGCGCTCTCCGCCGCCCGGGCCGCCGCGACCTGCCGGACCATCTCGCGGGGCTTGCGGCCGCTGATCAGCGCCGGCTCCAGGACGCTGCGGCGCAGCCGCCGGGTGTACTCGTCCCGGGGCCGCTGCAGGACCTCCTCCGTCGGGCCCTGTTCGACGACCCGGCCGGTGCGCAACACCAGCACCTCGTCGCTCACCGCCCGCACCACGCCGAGGTTGTGCGAGATGAACAGGAACGTCAGGCCCTGCTCCCGCCGCAGCGTGGCGAGAATGTCGAGGACCTGCGCCTGCACGGAGACGTCGAGAGCGCTGGTCGCCTCGTCGCAGACCAGCAGGTCGGGCTCGGACGCCAGCGCCCGGGCGATGCCGATGCGCTGGCGTTGGCCGCCGGAGAACTCGTGCGGCCGGCGGTGCAGTGCCGAGCGGGGCAGGCCGACCCGGTCGAGCAGCTCGGCCGCCCGCCGCTCCCGGATGCTGCGCGACCGCTCGCCGCGTACGGCGATCGGCTCCGCCACGATCTGCTGAGCGTCCAGGTGCGGGTCGAGCGAACCGTACGGGTCCTGGAAGACCATCTGGATACGGTGCCGCAGCGGTCGCAGCTGCCGCTCGGTGAGGCCGGCCAGGTCGACGCCGTCGAAGGTGATCGACCCGGCGGTCGGCTTGACCAGCCGGACCAGGGCCCGGGCGATGGTCGACTTGCCCGAGCCGGACTCGCCCACCACGGCCAGCGAGCCGCCGCGGGGGATCCGGAAGGAGACGTCGTCGACCGCGCGGTGCAGCCCCGGGCCGTGGCCGTACTCCACCACGAGCCCACGGACGTCGAGCAGGGGCTGGTTCATGACACGCCTTCCTTCATCACCTGCGGCTGCGGCACGGCCGGCGTTCCCGGGTCGTCCCACGACCCGAGCTTCGGCAGCGCCGCCAGCAGCTTCCTGGTGTACGGGTGCTGGGGCCGGTCGATCACGTCCTCCACGGCGCCGCTCTCCACGAACCGGCCGGACTGCATCACGTGCACCCGGTCGCTCATCAGCCGGGCGACGCCGAGGTCGTGGGTGATGAGCAGCATCGCGGCGCCGGTGCGTTCCTGGATCTCCAGCAGCAGGTCCAGGATGCCGGCCTGCACCGTCACGTCCAGCGCCGAGGTGGGCTCGTCGGCGACGATGAGGTCGGCCTCGGCCGACAGCGCCATGGCGATCAGGACCCGCTGGAGCATCCCGCCGGAGAGCTGGTGCGGGTAGGACTTCAGCCGCCGCTCCGGCTGGCTGAGGTGGACCGCCCGCAGCAGGTCGAGGGCCCGCTCGCGGGCCTGCGCCTTCGAGACGCCGCGGTGCGACAGCCGGATCGCCTCCGTCATCTGCCGGCCGATGGTGGCGATCGGGCTGAGCGCCGTCATCGGGTCCTGCGGGATCAGTGCCACCGTCCGGCCGCGCAGGGCGGCGACGTGCCGCCGGCTGCCGATCACGTCCCGCCCGGCGATCTCCGCGTGGCCGCCGACCACGGCGAGGTCGTCCGGCAGCAGCCGGAGCAGGGCCATCGCCGTGGTCGACTTGCCGGAGCCGGACTCGCCGATGATCGTCACCGTCTCGCCGGGATCGATGCTGAAGCTGACCCCGTCGACCGCGCGCAGCGCGCCGAGCCCCGTCATCAGGTCGACGGTCAGGTCCCGCACAGTGAGCACGGCCATCAGGAGGTCACCGCCTTCGCGCGCCGCACCCGGTCGCGCAGTCCGTCCCCGAGCAGATTGACGCCGAGCACGAGCAGGGCGATCGCGACGCCGGGGATGGTGACCAGCCACCACGCGCCGGTGACGAAGAGTTCCCGGCCGTCGGAGATGATGCCGCCCCAGGTCGGGTAGGGGCGCTGCACGCCGGCGCCGAGGAAGCTCAGCGCGCTCTCCAGCAGCACCGCCTGGGCGAGCAGCAGGAGCACCACGACCAGGGTCTGGGACAGGATGTTCGGGATGATGTGCCGGGCGATGATGCGCAGCCGGCCGAGCCCGAGGACCCGGGCGGCGGCCACGTACGGTTTCTCCCGTTCGACCAGCACGAGCGCCCGGGTCAGCCGGGCCGGTTCGGGCCACTGTGCGACGGCGATCACCAGGGTGATGACGAGGATCGACGGGCCGAACAGCGCCACGACGAGCAGCAGCATCAGCAGCAGCGGCAGGGACATCTGCGCCTCGAGCAGGCGCGAGATGACGGTGTCCACCCACCCGCCGAAGTAGCCGGCGGCGGCGCCGGCCACGATGCCGATCAGCCCGGACAGCAGGATCGCCAGCAGCCCGATGAGCAGCGAGGTCTGCCCGCCGTGCAGGATGCGCGAGAGCAGGTCGCGGCCGTTGGGGTCGGTGCCGAGCAGGTGCCCGGGGCTCAGCGGCGGCAGCGAGGTCTCCCGGAGCACGCCGTGCACCGGGTCGGGCAGCGGCAGGACGCGGGCGAGGGCCACCGGGACCACGACGACCCCCGTGCACAGCGCGCCGACCCACATCTTGATCGTGCTGTAGCGGGCCTTGCGCGCCGCCGCCGACCGGCGCAGCACCTTGGGCGGCACGGCGGTACGGGTGGGAGAGACGGCCAGATCGCTCATCGGCGGGCCTCCTGAAGCCGGACGCGGGGATCCATGAGGGGGTAGAGCATGTCCACCAGGAGTTGGACCAGCAGGGCGAGCACCACCGTCACCAGCACCGTCGCCTGGATCAGCGGGAAGTCCCGCCGTTCCAGGGCGTCCACCACCAGCTCGCCGACCCCGGGCCATTTGAAGACAACCTCGACGATCACCACGCCGTTGAGCATGGCGGCGAAGCGGGTGCCCAGCGCCGTGACCACCGGGATGGACGAGTTGGCGAAGGCGTACCGCCAGGTCAGACGGCGCTCGGAGACGCCGCGGGACCGGGCGATGGTGACGTACGGGGCGTTGAGGTTGGTCACCATCTCGCGCCGGACGAGCCGTGAGATGAGGGCTACCTGCAGGATGACAATGGTCAGGCAGGGCAGCACGATCGAGCTCATCGAGGTGAACCCGGACGGCGGGAACCACTGCAGGTTCACCGCGAAGACGATCAGCAGCACGAAGCCGATCCAGAAGTCCGGCATCGACTGCCCGGCGATGGTCGCGATGTTGGCGCCGAGTTCCCCGGCGGTGTTGCCCCGGCGGGCCATCCACACCCCGAGCGGGATGGCCAGCAGGGCGGTCACGGCGATGGCCGCGACGGCGAGCGTGATGGTGTACGGCAGGCGGTCCAGCACCACCTGCAACGCGGACTGGCGGAACTGGAACGACTCGCCGATGTCCCCGCGCAGCAGGTGCTGCAGGTAGGTCAGGTACTGCCCGAGGACGGGCTGGTCGAGCCCGAACTCGTGCCGTACCGCCGCCAGTTGCTCGCTGGACGGGTTGGGTGGCGCGTAGTTCACCGCCGGGTCGCCGGGCGCCATGCGCAGCAGGACGAAGACGACGGTGACGGTGAACCACGCGGTGAGCACCGTCTGGAGGAGGCGCTTGAGGAGGTAGCGGGGCATGGCGCTGCTCAGCCTGACACCCGGACCTTGGACAGGTCGTAGGAGTTGGCGGGGGAAAGCTCGAGGCTGGTGACCCGCTTGCGCTTGGCCAGGACGTTGTCCGGGGTCCAGGCCCACATGGCCGGCCAGAGCGCCCAGATCTTCTCCTGAGCCTGCTTGAGCAGCGCGTCCCGCTTGGCGGCGTCGGGCTCCGAGCCGGCCTGGTCGATCAGGCCGCTGATCTCCGGGAAGACGAAGCCGTGGTACGTGTCGCGGGTCTTCTCCTTCGCGGCGGTGCCGCCGTACTGGCCCTGAAGGTTGGTGATGGCCAGACCGGTCTGGTTGCCGTAGCCGTTGCCGAGGACGTCCCAGTCGCCGGCCTCACCGCGGCGCCACGCGTTGATCTCACCGCCCTTGGGGATCTCCTTCAGCTTCACCGTCACGCCGACGTCGCCGAGCATGCTGACCAGTGCCTCCATCACCCGGGCGGCGCCGGCGAACTCGGACTCCTCCCAGATGAACGTGAGGTTGAGGTTCGACACGCCCTCGGCGGCGAGCATCTGCTTGGCCTTCGCGGGGTCGAACCGGTACTCGCCGGTGCGGACGAAGCCGGCAAGGGTCTTGGGCACCACGCCCTCGGCGGAGCTGACCACCCCGTTCATCAGGCTGGAGATCAGCGAGTCGTGGTCGACGGCGTAGCTGAGCGCCTCCCGGACCTTCGGGTTGGTCAGCGGGTGACCGGCCGGCTTGCGGAAGTTGTAGAAGAGGTGGATCAGGCGGGTGCCCGGCTCCTGGATGAGCTGGATGTCGTTGTTCTTCTTCAGCGCCGCCGCCGACTCGGGGGTGATGGTGTCGATGACGTCGGCCTGGCCGGAGGTGATGGCGATGACGCGCCCACCCTCCTCCTCCTGGTAGGAGATGTTGACCTCGTCGAGGAGCGCCTTCTCGCCCCAGTAGTTCTCGTTGCGCACCAGCCGGTAGGTGCCGGTGCCGGAGTCGGCCGAGGCGACCTTGAAGGGGCCGGTGCCGATGCCGTCGCGCAGCTCCTCCGGCTTGTTGGCCTTGGCCGGGGTGATGAGGATGTTCGACATCAGCGAGTCGAGCGTCACGAGCGGCTTGCTGGTGGTGAGCGTGAAGGTGCGGTCGTCGATCTTCGTAAACACGGGCTGCTCGGGGAACTGGGCGGCGACGTAGCTCGCCTTCACCTGGAAATAGTACTTGAGCGCGGTCTCGACGTCCTCGACGGCGACCGGCGACTTGTCCGAGTAGTGGATGTCGTTGCGGAGCTTGACGGTCCACGTGGTGGGTGCGGTGAGCTCGAATGACTCGGCCAGCACCAGTTCGGGCTTGAGGTTCTGACCGATCCGGGTCAGGGCCTGCCGGACGGCGCGCTGGACGGTGACCGCGGCGTCGTACTGGTTGAGCTTGTTGTCGAGGCTCACCAGGTTGCGGTTGAGCACGATGCTGAGCTTGCCGCCGCTTCCGGACCCGGTGGCACCGCCGGCGCCCTGCGGCCCGGCGCAGGCGCTCAGCGCCGAGCCGACGACGGTGCCCGCGCCCACGAGGCCGGCGAACTGCAGGAGCGCCCGGCGGGAGATCCCCCGACCGGGGCCGGCGCCGGTGGCGCCGCTCATCCCGACGATGTCGGACATGAATTCCTCCTTGTGGTGGTTGGCAAGGAATGTCCGTTGTGACGGACGCCACTGGTGGTGGAGCCACGATGGCACAGTTGCGCGTTCTGCGCAATGGCGCTAGCGTCTTTCGCGTCGCTGAATGCATCCGAGCCGGCGGCCGGTCCCCCGGCCGAGCCCCCGCGCGGGATGCCGCCACCGTGGATCGAAAGAGCAGTTCGCAGGCGCATTCAAGGGGAGGTGAGGGGATGCCGGAGCTGACCGTCGTGGCCGATGACCTGAGTGGAGCCGCCGAGGCCGCCGCCACCTTCCTGTTGCGCACAACGCGCATCTCGGTGCTCCTCGGCCACGAACCTCCACCATGCGGGCCAGCGGACGCCGCCACCCCGCCGCGCGTCGTGGCGGTCGACACCGCCACCCGGGCCCTGCACCCGACCGACGCAGCCGACCGGATCAAGTCACTGCTCACCGGGTCGCCGGGCGGAACCGTCCTGAAGAAGGTGGACTCGCTGCTCCGCGGCAACCTCGCTACCGAGGTGGCGGCCCTGCACGCCGTCCTCGGTGCCACCCCGGTCGTCGCCACCGCACTTCCCGGCGCCGGGCGGATCGTGGTCGACGGCGTGCTGCACGTCCGCGGCGTCCCGCTGCACGAAACCGGCCTCTGGCACGCCGAAGAACGAGCCGCCCCGCGCGACCTCGCCGCGGCGCTCGCGCCCCTGCCAACCCACCCGGTGCCCCTCACCGTCGTACGCGGCGGCCCCCAGGACCTGGCCCGCTCTCTGGCGGCGGCGATCGCGGCCGGGCTCGTACCGGTCTGCGACGCCGCGACCGACGCCGACCTCGACACCGTCTGTGCCGCGGCGCGCCTGGCCACCGAACGGCCGTTGCTGGTCGGCTCCGCCGGGCTCGCCGCCGCGGCAGCCCGCGGCATGGCACCGGATCCCGACCACGCCGCCGACCCCACCTACGCTGTGCCGGCCGCCGGCGCGGTGCTGGTCGTCGCCGGGACCGCCGCCCCCACCATTCGAACTCAGCTCGCCGCGCTCGCCCCCCGGGCCGACGTCGTGCTGCGCCTCGACCCCGAGGCACTGCTGAACGACCCGGCCGCCGCGGCCCACCAGGTGACCGCCCGCCTGGACGGCGCCCGCTGCGCTGCGGTCACCATCGACGACCGCGCCGAGATCCGCCCTCACGTGGCGACGCGCCTGGCAACCGCCCTCGCCGAGGCCGTGGCGCCGTCGACCATGGACGGACGCGCCCTCGTGCTCACCGGCGGCGAGACCGCCCGCGCGGTTCTCGACCGGCTCGGCGTCGCGCGCCTGCGACCCGTTGCCGAGCGGGAAGGCGCCGTGCTCTCGCTTACCGACACGGGGCGCGTCGTGGTGACCCGCCCGGGCAGCTTCGGCGGCCCCACCTCCCTCACCGACCTCGTCCGCATCGTGCTGTCCGAGCACGTGACCTGAAGGAGCCGAGATGGCCAGCAGTCCCTACATCGCCGTCACCATGGGCGACGGCGCCGGAATCGGCCCCGAGATCATCGTGCGGGCGCTGCTCGACCCCCAGGTCTCGGCGACAGCCCGGTGCGTCGTCATCGGCGACGCGGCCCGCCTGCGGCAGGCCGCCGGCATCGTCGGGCTCGATCCGGAGATCGTCCCCGTGACCGGAGTGACCGAAGCCGAGTTCACCCCCGGCCGGATCAACGTCATCGACCTGGGACTGCTGCCGGCCGACCTGCCGTTCGGCCGGATGTCGCCGGTGGCCGGCGACGCCGCGTACCACTACGTGCGGGTGGCCAGCGAGCTGGCGATGGCGGGTGAGGTGCAGGCCATCTGCACGGCCCCGCTGAACAAGGAGGCGCTGCACGCGGGCGGGCACGTCTTCCCCGGCCACACCGAACTGCTCGCCCAGCTCACCGGGACCGCCGAGGTGTCGATGATGCTGTCGACGCCGAGGGTCAAGGTCATCCACGTGACCACCCACATCGGCCTCATCGACGCCGTGGAGCGCATCGAGCCGGGGCTGGTGGAGCGGACCATCCGGCGTGGTCACCAGGCCATGGTGGACGCGGGTGTGCCCGCACCCCGGATCGGGGTCTGCGGCATCAACCCGCACGCCGGCGAGAACGGCCTGTTCGGCCGGGGCGAGGAGGAGTCGAAGATCGTCCCCGCCGTCCAGGCCTGCCGGACCGACGGCATCGACGTGCAGGGCCCGCTGCCCGCGGACACGCTCTTCTTCCTCGCCGGACGCGGTGATTACGACCTGGTGGTGGCGATGTACCACGACCAGGGCCACGGCCCGGTGAAGGTGCTGGGCCTGGAGGCGGGCGTGAACATCACCGTCGGCCTGCCCGTCATCCGCACCTCGGTGGACCACGGCACCGCGTTCGACATCGCCGGGAAGGGGATCGCCGACCACCGATCCATGATCGAGGCGTTGCGGCTCGCCGTCGAGATGGCGCCGCAGCCGGTCGCCGGTTGACTCCTCGGATAAGGTGCGCATGACATGAGCAGGCAGAGATCGTCGCAACGACGCGACCAGATCGTGCAGATGGCCGCTTCCAACGGACTGGCCAGTGTGGAGGAACTCTCCGCCAAGCTGGGCGTGACCCCCTCCACGATCCGGCGCGATCTCGCGCTGCTCACCACCCAGGGCAAACTCGCCCGCACCTACGGCGGCGCCCTCAGCCTGGAGCCGCACCCGGAGGCCTCGCTACGTCAGCGCCTCGGCGAGGCGTACGCCGCCAAACGGGCGATCGCGGCCTGGGCGGCCGAGCAGATCGTCCCCGGCGAGAGCGTCCTGCTCGACGCCGGGTCGACGACGGCCGCCCTGGCCCAGATCCTCACCGGGTTCACCAACCTGTCCGTCTCGACCATCGGCCTGACCGCCCTGGAGGTCCTGGCCGAGGCGGAGCACCTCGATGTCGTCCTCCTCGGGGGCCGGCTGCGGACGCTGAGCCAGAGCTTCGTCGGACCGGTCACCGAGTCGGCGCTGGAGCGGATGTCGTTCGACCGCGCCTTCATGGGCGCCGACGGCGTACGCGCCGACCGGGGCATCAACGAGAAGGACCTCGAACAGACGCGGCTGAAGGAGCTCATGATGAGCCGCGCCGATCATGTCTACGTCCTGGTGCACGGGGCCAAACTGGGCCAGGCGCCCTTCCACGCGTGGGCGGTCATGCCACCCCGATGGACCCTCGTGACAGACGACTCCGCGCCGGACGACGAGGTGGCCAAGTTCCGCGACAAGGGCATCCAGGTGGTCATCGTCGATCCGGCCCCGACCGGCGCCGCCTGAGGCCGCCGAGCCGATCAGGCTCCCCGCGCGTCCGACCGGAGTTCGGTCCGACCACGGCCCGGCCAGCTGCCCGCATGTCGGCCCTTGACCGCCGACCGTGGCCGGCTTAGCTTCGTCAATCAGAAAGGTCTCTTAACTAATTTGGCCTAATCCCTCGTGGGAGCGCCCATGCGATCGTTGCGTCACCGCCGCCTCACCGCCCTCGTCGCCCTGGCGACCGTGCTGGTCTCCGCCACCCCGGCGACCGCCGCGAGCGCGCCGGACAACCCGAACCGCCGGGCCGGCCACCTCCATGTCGGCTACTTCACCCAGTGGGGGATCTACGGCCGGGCCTTCCCGGTCAAGAAGCTGGACACCTCCGGGGCGGCGAGCCGCCTCACCCACGTCAACTACGCCTTCGGCAACGTGAGCGAGGACGGGCGCTGCTACGTGGACGGTGGGCCGGGCGAGGGTGACGCCTGGGCCGACTACCAGCGCCCCGTCCCGGCGGAGGAGAGCGTCGACGGCGTCGCCGACGCCTGGGGCGAACCGCTCAACGGCAACCTCGGCCAGTTGGCCAAGCTCAAGGCCAAGCACCGCGACCTGAAGGTGCTGATCTCGCTGGGCGGCTGGAGCTGGTCGACGTACTTCTCGAACGCCGCCCGCACCGACGCCTCCCGCCGGGCGTTCGTCGCCTCCTGCATCGACCTCTACCTCAAGGGGAACCTCCCGGTCCTGGACGGTGGCAGCGGCGGCCCGGCCGCGGCCGCCGGCGTCTTCGACGGCATCGACCTGGACTGGGAGTGGCCGAACTGGCCGGGTGAGCCGGGCAACGTGGTCCGCCCGGAGGACCGGCAGAACTTCACCAAGCTGCTCGCCGAGTTCCGCCGGCAACTCGACGCGTACGGCCGGCAGACCCGCAAGCACTACGAGCTGACCGCCTTCCTGCCGGCCAACCCGGCGGCCATGGACGCCGGCTACGAGGGCCGCAAAATCTTCCAGTACCTGGACTTCGCCACCGTGCAGGGATACGACTTCCACGGCGCCTGGGACGCGGTGACCAACCAGCAGTCGGCGCTGCGCGTGCCGGCGGGAGCACCCGACAGCCCCGACTTCTCCGCCGAGGTGGCGATCGACGGCTGGATCGCTCGCGGTGCACCACGTGACAAGCTGGTCCTCGGCATCCCGTACTACGGCCGGGGCTGGACCGGCGTAACCGGCGGCGGGAACGGCCTGTTCCAGCCCGCGGCCGGGCCCGCGCCGGCCACCTTCGAGGCCGGCTACGAGGACTATCGGCGGCTCAAGGCCCTGGCCGGCGACGGCTTCACCATTCACCGCGACGTTCGCGCCGGGCACACCTGGTTGTTCGACGGCACGACGTTCTGGACGTACGACGATCCGGCGGTCGTGCTGCAGAAGACGCGGTACATCCGCCGGGCCGGCCTGGCCGGAGCAATGGTCTGGTCGCTGGACGGCGACGACGACAACGCCACGTTGACCAGGACGATCAGCCTCGGGCTGGCGACCCCGTAGCCGTACCTCGCCACCGGGACGCTCCGGTCCCACCCAGCGATCCCCGCCGGCCCGTCACCGACCGAATTTCTCGGCCGGCGACGGGCCGGCGGCGTTCGGAAGCACCCGCAACGGCCGGCCGAGGGTGGGCCGGGCGACGGACGACCGATCTGATCGTTCAGCCCTATGCAACCGGCAAACACGGGAGAGTCGGCGCAGAGCCGCACGTACCGGAGGAGGACCCGTGCCACCAATGCACCGGCGGCTGTTGGCGCTGCTCGGGATCGCCGCGGCGGTCCCGCTGGCTGAGGTCTTCGTGCTGGTGCTGGTCGGGTTCATCCCGGCCGAGGGGCTCGCGCCGCAGAGCACGGCGGTCTGGCCGTACGACTCCTACCACGACATGCGCTGGCTGCTGGTCTACCACAACTCCTGGCTCATGTTCGGCGCCGGCCTGCTGGGTCTGATCGCGCTGCGTGGAGTGCTGTCCGCGACGATCGTCAGCCTGGCCTGGCCGGCGCATGCGCCCCGGCCGCCGTACCGGGCGCTTGTGCTGCGCAACGTCGGGGTAGCGGCGTTCGGAGCGTTCCTCGTCCTGCCGTACGCCGCCTACGCGATCGCGGCGTCGGTGGTCTCGCTGTCCTGGTTCCTGTTCGCCGCCCTCATTCCGATGCTGCTGCTCGCCCCCTTCCTGCAGCGGATGTCGGTGGGCCCAGGGTGGTGGCGCGGATTGCCGTCGATCGAACTGGTCGGCTGGTCGCTACTCGACTTCGTCGTGATCACCGTGCTCGGCGGGCTGGTGTGGCGCACACCGGAGGTGTGGACGCCCATCGTCACCATCGCCGCCGGCGCACTCAACGGTCTGCTGTGGCGGCAAACGGTGCACGCGGCCGTCCTGCAGAAGCGGATACGTTGGGCGCGGGTGCCGGTCGCACCGATCGTCATGGTGCTGGCGCTGGCCGTCCCGCTGACGTCGCAGGTGCTCTCCCAACCCCGCAACCAGGCCAACACCGTCACGGCGCCGATTCTCAGCCAGCGGCTGCCGCCGCAGGTGCCCTACGCGGTGATCCTGCTCGACGGGCACGACTCGGCGTACGACGGCCGACCCGCGGCGGATCCGAACGTGCAGCCCTTCTCATACCTCGGCCTGGACGCAGCTGGCCGCCCGCGGCCGTACCGGTCGAGCGCCACCCACCGGTCGCTGGAGTCCAGCTCGCAACTGCTCGCCGCGCAGATCGAGGTGCTCCACCAGCGCACCGGACGACCGATCGCGCTGATCGCGCGGAGCGAGGGGGCGATGGTGGCCCGCACCTACCTGCGGGACCGGCCCGACTCTCCGGTGCGGGCGCTGGCGATGTTCAGCCCGCTGGTCCGCGCCGGACGGACCTACTATCCCCCGCCGGAGGCCAATACCGGCTGGGGGCTGGCCGCCGGATGGCTGCTGCGGGTGATGTTCAAGGTGACGACCATCGGCAACCGGGCCGGCAGCACACCCGACGAGCCGTTCGTCCGCTCACTGCTGGACGGGGCGACCTTCTACCGCTACCAGATCCTGTGCCCGATCCCGGGCGTACGCGTCGTCGCCTTCCTGCCGACCGTGAGCGCCGCCGAGGCCCCACCCGGCCAGAAGCTCCAGATCCCGGTGGTCGAGGTGCCGACCTTCCATGCGGGAATCATCGGCCGGAAGGGCGCCGACGACGTGCTGATCAGCTTCCTCGCCGGCGCGAACGTCAACCATCCCCGCCGCGAGTTCGGCCCACTCCAGCAACTGGGGGACGCCTGGCATGCCCCCGCCCTGGCGATCCAGCTGAATCCGGTCTGGCGGCCCACCGCGCCACCCGGCCGGCCGTTCACACCGACCCGATTCTGCCGCACCTGACGCCCTACTTCGCGGCGACCGACACCGGCGTGCTGAGCCGGCCCTCGTTCCCGCTGCGATCCAGCCCCGACACACAGTAGGACAGGGATCCGCCGGTCGGGGCGGCGCGGTCGACCCAACCGCCACCACGGGCAGTGCCGACGAGCCGGGCCACCTCGGCGTCCACCCGGTAGACGGCGAAGCTCGCCGCGCCCTCCCCGCGCCAGGTCAGCACCACTCCGCCGTCCGCACGTCGTACGCCCGTGACCTCGGGCGCCGCGGGCGGCGCGGCCGGTAGCTGCGCCATCGTGGGCACCAGCGCCGGGCCGGCGTAGTGCGCCTCGCTGTACCGGCTGACCGCCCCGAGTCTGTCGGCGCGCACCTGCTTGGCGCTGAAGTGCACGCTGCCGCTCACCCCGTGCCGCTGGTTGAGGGCGAGCTGGCGGTCCAACTCGGCCGGGTCGCGCCAGGCGCCGCGCTCGCCCACCCGGTAGTCGGCCTGGCCGATGTAGAGCTGCACCCGGGTGCCCCGCACCGTTGCCGCCCACCACGGCAGCAGCTTGGCGTAGTCGGCCTTGCCGAACCCGATGTGCCAGTAGAGCTGCGGCACGACGTAGTCCAGCCACTGCTCCCGTACCCACAGTCGGGTGTCGGCATAGATGTCGTCGTAGCTCTGCAACCCGGCGGTCGCCGAGCCGGCCGGGTCGGTGCGCTTGTTACGCCAGATACCGAACGGGCTGATGCCGAACTTCACCCACGGCTTGATCGCCTTGATCCGCTCGCTCATCTCCCGGACCAGCGTGTTCACGTTGTCCCGCCGCCAGTCGTGCTTGTCCGCGAACCCCCGGCCGTAGCGGGCGAACGCCGCGCCGTCCGGAAAGTCCTGCCCGGCCTCGGGATACGGGTAGAAGAAATCGTCGAAGTGCACCCCGTCGACGTCGTACCGCTGCACCGCCTCCAGCATCGAGTCCTCGACGAACTTGCGCGCCTCCGGCACACCCGGGTTGAAGTAGAGGCGGCTGCCGGGCCGGTCAGCGCTCGGATAGGTCACCACCCAATCGGGGTGTCGGCGCAGCGGATGGGCCGGCGCGAGCTGGTCCAGCCGCGGGCCGGGCCCGCCGACCGTGGCCGGCTGCCCACCCCGGTACGGGTTGAACCACGCGTGGAACTCCAGGTTGCGGGCGTGCGCCTCGGCGACCATGAACTCCATCGGGTCCCAGCCCGGGTCACGGCCGTCGTGGCTCCCGGTCAGCCACTGCGACCACGGCGCGTACCTGGACGGCCAGAGTGCGTCCCCGCTCGGCCGCACGTGCACGAACACCGCGTTGTGGTTGCGCCGCACGGCCAGGTCCAGCCAGCTTCGGAACTCCGCCCGCACCGTCGCGGCGGGCAGCCCGGGCCGGCTCGGCCAGTCGATGTTGTTGACCGTCGTGATCCACATGCCGCGTAACTCGCGGGGTGCCCGCGCCGGCCGACCGACGCAGTTCGGGGTGCCGGAGGCAGCCACCTCGCCTGACTCCGCTGCACCGCCGCCGCCGGCAACCCGACCCTGCAGCGACCAGGCGCCGAGCGCGACCGCCACGGCGAGGGAGACGACCACCGCGACGAGGGTCTGGGTACGGCGGCGGCGGAACCAAGAAGCGGGCGGATCGGCGGCGGGCATCGGCCCAGTCTGCCCGGTGCGACCCCCCGGATGAACCAGTTCGGCCGTTACTTAACAGCCAGCTAAGGCGAGTTCCCGCGAGTGACGACGCCAGGACGGCTCAGGCGTTTGCCTGAGCCGTCCTGGCGTTCACACCGTCAGTGGCCCGCCCAGCGGCCGACCACCGCTGCCGCGCCGCCGCCCCGGCGTACCGGTTCGGCCGCGGCGAGCAGCCGGCCGTCCGTCAGGAACTCGATACCGGTCGCGGCGCCGATCTCCTCGGTGGAAGAGAAGGCGTGCCCCGGGGGCAGGCCGTTGCCGTACGCGGTGATGAACGCCGGCTCGGCCTGCGTGCTGGCGCCGTTGCGCTGCGACGCCCGCGGCGCCGCCAGCGCCTCCGGCAGGGTCATCCCCAGGTCGATCCGGTTGACCAGCATCTGCAGAACGGTGGTGATGATCGTCGCGCCGCCGGGCGTGCCGACAGCCAGGAACGGCCGCCCGTCGGCCAGCACGATCGTGGGCGACATCGAGCTACGGGGGCGCTTACCCGGCGCGGGCAGGTTCGGGTCGGGCGCGGTGCCCTGGGTCGGCGCGAAGTTGAAGTCGGTCAGCTCGTTGTTGAGCAGGAATCCCCGACCGGGGACCACCATGCCGTTGCCGCCGGTCGCCTCGATGGTCAGCGTGTACTCCACCACGTTGCCCCACCGGTCGGCCACGGTCAGGTTGGTGGTGCTCTTGCGGTCGTCGCGGGTGTCGGCGACCGCCGCCGCCGAGCAACCGCCGTAGGCGCCGTCGGGGACGCCGGGTGCGACCGGCTTGCGCAGCGCCGCCGAGGAAGCGATCTGACAGGCGCGTTCCTTGGCGAACCCGTCGCTGAGCAGTTCCTGGAGCACGCTCTGCCCGGTGTGGTCGCCGACGTAGCGGTTACGGTCGGCGAACGCCAGCGCGCTGGCCTCCAGATAGTGGTGCATGGCCTGCGTCGCGGTCATCGACCGCAGGTCGAACTGCTCGAGGATGTTGAGCGCCTCCCCCACCGCGGTGCCGCCGCTCGACGGGGTGGACATGCCGTACACCTCGAAGCCGCGGTAGTCCGACCGGGTGGGCTCGGGGAAGCGGGTGCGGTAGCCGGCGAGGTCGGCGGAGGTCATCCCCGCCGGCCGGATCGGATACGGCCACGACCCGACCGGCTGCGCCGCCACCGGCGGGTGCTGCACGGTGGCGACCACGTCGCGGCCGACCTCGCCCCGGTAGAACACGTCGGTGCCCCGCTTGGCGATCAGACGGTACGTCTCGGCGAGGTCCTGGTTGCGGAAGGTGCTACCGACCGCCGGCGGCTGGCCACCGGGCAGGTACAGCGCACTGGTCGAGCTGAACTGCCCGAACGCGGCCTGATTCGCGGCGACCTGACTGGCGAAGGTCTCGTCGACGGGGAAGCCGTCCTCGGCGACCCGCGCGGCGGGCTTGAGCATCTGCGAAAGCGACCGGGTGCCCCAGCGGTCCAACGCGTCCTGCCAGGTCAGCAGGGTGCCGGGAACGCCGGCCGACAGCCCGCTGATCCGGGCCTCGTCGAACCGGTACGGCTGCCCGGTGCTCGGGTTGACGAAGCTGGTTTCGTTCATCGACGCCGGTGCCGCCTCGCGGCCGTCGATGGTGTGCACCTTTCCGCGCTTCGCGTCGTAGTAGACGAAGAAGCCGCCGCCGCCGATGCCGGCCGAGAACGGTTCGGTGACGCCGAGGGTCGCGGCGGCGGCGACCGCCGCGTCGACCGCGTTGCCACCGCGCCGCAGCACGTCCAGCCCGACGGCCGTGGCGGTGGCGTCCACCGTGGACACCGCGCCCCCGTATCCGACGGCCACCGGCTCCGTGGGCGGCTCGGCCGGCTTCGCCTGGGCGGGAACCGCGGTCCCGGCCACCAGCGCGCCCAGCGCGATGGTCGTGGTGATGAGGGCTCGAGGTCTCATGTGTTCTCCCCGATCGGCGTAGGTGGGATTCCTGCCTACCCTCCTCGCCGGGTGTAGGCAACCCGACAGTCGATATTGCCGAGGCCGGGTTCAGCAGCGGGTGACCATGACGCCCGATCTGTCACGATCGCGACTGCACTTCCGTCCGGTCCCCCCGCAGACTACGGTCGCTGTCACCTCGCCAGCGTTCATCCAGGTCGGGTTTCCGGTCGTTCGTCGCAGTGCTCCGCACAGCGGAAGGGGTCGCCGTCATGACGGTCAGCCACAGCAGCGTCGGTGAGTCCGGCGCCGGTCCGGTCGGTCACGGCCCGCACAAGGTGCTGGCGCTGCACGGGTGGTTCGGGTCGGCGCAGGGCTGGGGCTGGCTGCCCGAGTTGATCGACGCCGAGCGTTTCACCTGGGCGTTCCTGGACTACCGGGGATACGGCACGCGCACGGCGGTCGCGGGCGAGCACACCATCGCCGAGATCTCCTGCGACGCCCTGGACCTCGCCGACTCCCTCGGCTGGGACACCTTCTCCGTGGTCGGGCACTCCATGGGCGGCATTGCTGCCCAGCGGGTGCTCGCCGACGCCCCCGGCCGGGTGGAACGCCTCGTCGGCATCAGCCCGGTCCCGGCCGGTGGGGTGCCCTTCGACCTGCAGGGCTGGACGCTGTTCGACGGCGCGGCCGCCAACCCGGACAACCGGCGCGCCATCATCGACCTCACCACCGGCAACCGGCTGTCCGGCCGCTGGCTGGACGAGATGGTCCGGTTCTCCCTCGATCACTCCACTCCGGCGGCGTTCGGCGCCTACCTCACCGCCTGGGCGCGGACCGACTTCACCGACGAGGTGAAGGGCAATCCGGTACCGGCGCTCGCCGTCGTGGGCGAGCACGACCCGGCGCTGGGCGCGGACACGATGCGCGAGACCTGGATGCGCCACTATCCCAACGCTCGGCTCGAGGTGCTGGCCAACGCGGGGCACTACGCGATGTACGAGACGCCGGTCCGGTTGACCACGGTGCTCGAGGAGTTTCTCGGGCAGTGACTGTCGATCCGGCGCCCCTGGTCGACCCGCGCACCTATGTCGACGGCGTCCCGTACGACCTGCTCGCCGCGCTGCGCGCGGCCGACCCGGTGGCGTGGGTCGAGGAGCCGCCGCTGCTCGGGCTACCCGGCGGGCCGGGCTTCTGGCTGGTGCTCCGGCACGCCGAGGTGACAGACGTGCTCAAGCAGCCACGGCTCTTCTCGTCCTGGCTCGGCGCCACCCAGATCCGCGACCCGGCCAGCCCGGAGGATCTCGGTTACGTGCGGCGGATGATGCTGAACATGGACCCGCCGGAGCACGGCCGGCTGCGCCGGTCCGTCGCCCGCTCGTTCACTCCGCGCGCGGTCGCCGCGCTGGAGGCGTCGATCCGCGCGACCGCGGCGGCGCTCGTCGAGCGTACGTTGGGCGACGCCGACGAGGGGACCTTCGACTTCGCTCGTGATCTCGCGGCCGACCTGCCGCTGCTCACGCTCGCGGACGTGCTCGGGATGCCGGAGCCCGACCGCTGGCTGCTGTACGACTGGTCGAACCGGGTGATCGGCTTCCAGGATCCGGACCATGCCGGGTCAGCCGCGTTCGATCCGCGGGCCGGCACCGCCGCGGCCCGCGAGGCCCTGCGACACCGGCCGGCCCCGGACGCCGACGGCCGGATGCCGGACCCGCGCACCCGGGCCGGTATGGCCGACCTCTACGCGTACGCCCACCTGCTGGCCGAGTCGAAGCGCCGCAGCCCGGGCCCGGACGTCATGTCCATCCTGCTGGCCCAGCAAGGGGATGACCGGCTCTCGGTGGACGAGTTCGAGAACATGTTCTGGCTGTTCGCCGTGGCCGGCAACGAGACGATCCGCAACGGCCTGCCCGGCGCGATGATCGCCCTGCTGGAGCATCCGGCCGAGATGGCGCGGCTCCGCCGGGACCTGGCCCTGTTCGACACCGCCGTCGACGAACTGTTGCGCTGGTGGACGCCGGTGATGGTGTTCCGGCGCACCGCCACGACGGACACCGCCGTCGCCGGCGTACCGGTTCGGGCTGGGGACAAGGTGGTGGTCTCGTTCGCGTCGGCCAACCGGGACGAACGCGTCTTCGCCGAGCCCGACGGGCTCGACCTCACCCGCCACCCGAACCCGCACCTGGTCTTCGGCCACGGACCGCACTTCTGCCTGGGCGCGCACCTGGCCCGGTGCCAGCTCCGCGCCCTGTTCGAGGCGCTGCTCGCGAACACCGCCAGCATCACGTACGCGGGTCCACCGGCTTACCTGCGCTCGAACTTCCAGCGCGGTGTGAAGCGCCTGCCGATCCACTGGCGGCGCCGCTGATCAGGCTCCGGCCGCACCTTGCCGCCGGCGCTCGACACCGACCGTCGGGGCGTCGAAGACGTCGGACTGCGGCCAATTTCAGGGACCACACCAACTTTCGTCCGGGCGCGACGAAAGTCAGTGCGGCTGCGGTGAAAGCTATGGACATATAGACATTAGTTTTGTACCGTCGGCCGCGTGACCACGTGGTTCGTCGAGGTGAACCGCCATCGGCGACCCGTGCGTGACTGACCGCATGTCGCACCGCGGGCAGCGCTGATCGGCGCCGCGGTCGACGTCCCGCGCGCCACTCAGCAGCCCCCACCACCCGGATCGCCCACTCAAAAAAGGAACAAAAAGTACGTCCCCGACCTGCCCCGACCCGTCCCCAGCCAAAGGAGAGGCAGATGAAGAGACGACTCTCGCTCGCCGTAGCGGGCCTGGCGACCATCACCCTCGTCGCCACACCAACCGTCGCGATGGCCCAGCCAGCCACGGCAGACGCGCCCCCCGAGTCGAGCTTCCAGAAGGTGACCCTCAACGACCACCCGGGCGAGCCGATGGACCTCGCCGTGCTGCCGGACAGCCGGGTGCTGCACGTGACCCGCCCCGGGGAGGTCTGGCTGCACGACCCCGCCACGGGCCGCAACACCCTGGCCGCGACGCTGGACGTCTACCGGCACGACGAAGAGGGCCTGCAGAACGTCGCGATCGATCCCAACTTCGGCAAGGCCGGAAACAACTGGGTCTACCTGTACTACTCCCCGCCGATGAACACCCCGGTCGACGACCCGTCGACCCCGAACGTCAACGAGGGCGACGCGCCGGCCTGGGGCACCCCCGCCGACTTCGAGCCGTTCAAGGGAGCGATCCGGCTCTCCCGGTTCCGGTTGGTCAAGGACAAGCTGGACCTCTCCACCGAGCAGCAGATCCTCGACGTACCGGTCGACCGGGGCATCTGCTGCCACGTCGGCGGGGACATCGTCTTCGACGCCAAGGGCAACCTGTACCTGTCCACCGGTGACGACACCAACCCGTTCGAGTCGGGCGGCTACACCCCCATCGACGAGCGTGCCGGCCGCAACCCGGCGTACGACGCGCAGCGCAGCTCGGCCAACACCAACGACCTGCGCGGCAAGATCCTGCGCATCAAGGTACGCGACGGCGGGGGCTACACCATCCCGGACGGGAACCTCTTCCCGGCGGGCACGCCCAAGACGCGGCCCGAGATCTACCTGATGGGCCTGCGCAACCCGTTCCGGATCGAGTTCAACCGGCAGGCCGACGAGCTGTACGTCGCCGACTACTCGCCGGACGCGGGCGAGGCCGATCCGCAGCGCGGGCCGGCCGGGCAGGGCAAGTGGGCGGTCGTCCGCAAGGCGGCGAACTACGGCTGGCCCTACTGCGCCACCGCACAGCTGCCGTACGTGGACTACGACTTCGCCACCGGCCGGTCCGGGCAGCCGTTCAACTGCTCCGCGCCGATCAACGAGTCCCCGCACAACACCGGCCTGCGCGAGCTGCCGCCGGTGCAGCAGCCGGACGTCTGGTACGGCTACGGCGCCTCTGCGCAGTTCCCGGAGCTGGGCACGGGCGGCATCGGGCCGATGGCCGGGCCGGCGTACCACTTCTCCTACCCGACCACGCGGGGACGCGCCCCGGTGGCCTGGCCGGCCTACTACGACGGCATTCCGCTGTTCTACGAGTGGACCCGCGACTACGTGCAGGGTTTCCGGCTGAACTCCGGCGGTGACCTGAGCGGCATCGAGCGAGTGCTCCCCTCGTTCATCTTCGACAACCCGATGGACCTGGAGTTCGGCCCGGACGGCGCGCTCTACGTGCTCGAGTACGGCGACGGTTTCTTCAGCGAGAACCCGGACGCGCAGCTGGCCCGGATCGACTACACCGGCTGGACGGGCAACCACACTCCGGTGCCCCAGGTCTCGGCCACGCCCACCAACGGGCTCGCCCCGCTGACCGTCACGTTCTCCAGCGAGGGCACGACCGACTACGACGGCGACCGGCTGTCGTACGCGTGGGACTTCGACAACGACGGCAAGGTCGACTCGCGCGCGGCAAACCCGACGTTCACGTACCAGACGAACGGTCTCTACAACGCCACCGTCAAGGTGAGCGACCCCGGAGGGCTGTCGGCCGCCGCGTCGGTCCGGGTCGTGGTCGGCAACGCCGAGCCCGTGGTGGAGCTGGTCAAGCCGGTCGCGGGCCAGCCGCTCAAGTTCGGCGACACCGTGCAGTTCGAGGTGCGGGTGACCGACGACCAGCCGGTGGACTGCGCCCGGGTCAGCGTCACATACGTCCTCGGCCACGACTCGCACGGCCACCCGCAGACCACCGCCAACGGCTGCACCGGCTCGATCCAGACGACCGTGCCGTCCGGCCACGACCCGGAGAAGGACAACCTGACCGCCGTGTTCGTGGCGTCCTACACCGATCCCGGTGGCAACGGGCTGCCCGCCCTGACCGGGTCGGACGAGGTCGTCCTGGTTCCCACGAAGTAGCCACCTAGAAGGAGTCACCATGTGTTACGGATACGACGGGGAGGCCGCGCTGCGGCGGTCCGTCATGGACCGGCGAAGCCTGCTGCGCGGTTCACTGGCGGCGCTGGCCGGTGTGGGGCTCGCGTCGGCGGGGATCGGTGCGACGGCCGCGACGGCGACCACCCGCACCACCGGGAGGCAGCATGTTCCTCCGGGCCTCATCAGCATTCAGCTGTGGACGGTGCGCGACGCGTTGTGGGGTGCGCCGGGGTACGACGCGACCCTGACCCACCTCGCCAAGATCGGCTACCCGAAGGTGGAGCTGGCGCTCGGCTACTTCGGGCGCACCGCCGCCCAGCTGCGCCAGTTCCTGGACGGCATCGGCATCCGGGCCAGCTCCAGCCACGACGGGATCAGCGGTAACGCCGCCGAACTGGAGCAGAAGATCCAGAACGCGGTCACCCTCGGCCAGTCGTACATGGTGGTGCCCTACCTGTACTCCGAGCGCGCGGACGAGTGGAAGCGCTGGGCGGAGCAGATGAACGTCGAGGCCGCGGCGGCGGCCAGGGCCGGCCTGCGCTACGGCTACCACAACCACGCCCACGAGTTCACGATCGACCTCGGCGGTGGCAAGCGCCCCTGGGACGTGCTGACCGCGGAGCTCGATCCCAAGCTCGTGCACCTGGAGGTCGACATCTACTGGGCCGTCACCGGCGGCATCAACTCCGGCGACGGCGTGGCCGACCCCGAGGGCTTCACCCTGGACGTCATCCGCTCCGCGCCGCAGCGCGTCCTGCAATACCACGTCAAGGACCGGCACGCGTCCGACGGCGACATGGCCGACCTGGGCACCGGCATGATCGACTTTGCCCGGATCTTCCGGGAGCACTCGGTGCAGGAGTACATCGTCGAGAACGACACCCCCGACGTGACGCCGCAGCGGACGGCCGAGATCGGCTACCGCTACCTGCGCAACGTGCGGTTCTGAGGAACCCCGGAGAGGAGCGTTGACGGACACCAGGGCCGGCAGGCGGACCAGGCATTCTGCCAATCGGCCGCAACTGCCGGCCCTGGTGTTCACCGCCCACCATGTCGTGGGCAACGAGTTGACCCTTTAAAAGCCACATAAGCGCCACGGCCAACTCCCTCGACAGAGGGAGCAATTCACTGTGGAAATGGCAAGGCGACAGGGCCGTTCGCGTATTTCTTTTACGCCGCCATGCCGCGGGTTGAAAACTGTCGTGGCACTATCGGCAGCCCGCCTTCCGCTGGGAATCCGCCCGCCCTGCGCGCCGTGTGGCCGCGCCCGCCGACCAGCGGTGGCACTGACCGGCCGTTTGCCGGGTGAGCAACCGCGGATGGTGCCGGTAGCGGACGGGCTTTCTGGCGAGCCTCATCGCGATCGAGACGACGTCGCAGAAATATGGAGTCGTCTAAATATTGACCCGGCGAAATGGATCTCGTAGGGTACAAGGAACGTGGAAAGCGCTTTCCTACTCCGTCCCCCATTCAGGAGCGCGTGTATGAGACGCCACCGCACGCTACTTTTCGCCCTACTCGCGGCTGTCACCCTCGTGTTGTCGAGCACGCCGGCGACCGCCGCCGAATCCACCACCGCCGCCGATTTCCGGGTCCTGGTCTTCTCCAAGGTCACGAACTTCTATCACGACTCCATTCCGGCGGGCGTCGCCGCCATCCGGCAACTCGGCGACCAGCACGGCTTCGCCGTCGAGGCGACCACCGACGCGGCCGCGTTCACGGACGCCAACCTCGCCCGGTTCGACGCCCTCGTGTTCAACAACACCAACTCCACCCCCGCCTCCGGCGACCTGCTCGACGCTGACCAGCGGGCCGCACTGCAGAAGTTCATCCGCGGCGGCGGCGGCTGGGTCGGCCTGCACGCCGCCTCGGCGAGCGAGCGGGACTGGACGTGGTACGAGGGACTGGTGGGGGCCATCTTCGACACCCACCCGGACTTCTCCCGCACCGGGGGTACCTTCCCGGGCCGGATCAAGGTCCTCGACCACGCCCACCCCTCCACGAAAAACCTGCCGGAGCTCTGGGAGCGCAGCGAGGAGTGGTACAACTGGCGGACCAACCCCACCGGCAAGGTCCACACTCTCGCCCAGATCAAGGTGCGCGACGGCATATCCGGACTGAACGAGGGCGTCGACCACCCGTACTCGTGGTGCCAGAACTACGACGGCGGCCGGTCCTGGTTCACCGCCGGCGGGCACAGCTCCTCCTCCTTCCAGGAGCCGGCCTTCCTGCAGCACCTCCTCGGCGGCATCAGGTGGGCGGCGGGCACCGCCCCCGGTGACTGCGGCGCCACGAGGACCGACAACTTCGAGCGGATCCCCCTGGTCAACCAGGACCTCTCCGACCCGTTCGAGCTGGCGGTGGCGCCCGACCGGCGGGTCTTCTACATCGAGCGCACCGGCGCACTGAAGGTCATCAACCAGGAAACCCTCGCCGTCACCACCCTCCTGGACTTCGCCTACACGCCGGAGCAGACCAGCCAGTCCGACGGCCTGCTCGGCATGACCCTGGACCGGCACTTCGGCACGAACAACAGCTGGATCTACCTGCTCTGGTCCGACCGGGTGGAGAAGCAGCTGAACCTGTCCCGGTTCACCGTCGACGGCGACAGCGTCCGCCTCGACTCGGAGAAGCGCCTGCTGACGATCCCCACCTGGCGCGGTGAGGCGCGCGCCAACTCCCACATGGGCGGCTCGCTGACCATGGACAAGCAGGGCAACCTGTACGCCGCCATCGGTGACAACACCGACCCGTTCGAGTCCAGCGGCTTCACCCCCGTCGACGAGCGGGCCGGCCGCCGCGCGTACGACGCGCAGGGCACCGCCGGCAACACCAACGACCTGCGGGGCAAGATCCTGCGGATCAAGCCCCTGTCCAACGGCAGGTACGCCATCCCGGAGGGCAACCTGTTCGCCCCGGGCACGGCCAGGACCAAGCCCGAGATCTACGCGATGGGCATGCGGAACCCGTTCCGGATCACTGTCGACTCCACGACGAACGCGCTGCTCGTGGCCGACTACGGCCCCGACGCCCGGTCCGCCAACCCGAACCGCGGGCCGGAGGGGACCGTCGAGTTCAACCGGATCACCAGTGCCGGCAACTACGGCTGGCCCTACTGCATCGGCAACAACACGCCGTTCAACGACTACGACTTCGCCACCTCCACCTCCGGGCCGAAGTTCGACTGCGCCGCACCGGTCAACGACTCCCCCAACAACACCGGCCTGACCAGCCTCCCCGCGGCCAAGCCAGCGCTGGTCTGGTACGCCTACTCGGCCTCCCCCGAGTTCCCCGAGCTCGGCACGGGCGGCGGCGGCCCGATGGGCGGACCCGTCTACGACTACGACCCGTCCAACAAGCGGCTGACCAAGTTCCCCCAGTACTTCGACGGCAAGTGGATCGTCTACGAACTGACCCGCAAGTGGTTCAAGACGTTGTCGATCCACTCCACCGCCCAGACCTTCAACGATCCCCGCTTCAACCCCACCAACGTCGGTGACCTGCAGTCCATCAACGGCATCTTCGGCAACATGTCGTGGATCCAGCCGTTCGAGGCGGAGTTCGGGCCGGACGGCTCGCTCTACGTCATCGACTTCGGCGCGGGCAGCGGGAGCGGCCGGGGCGGCAGCAACGACGGCGCGGGCATCTACCGCATCGACTACGTCGCCAACAGCCGGCCGCCGGTGGCCAAGCTGACCGCCGACAAGGACAGCGGGCCCGCGCCGCTGACCGTCGCCTTCTCCAGCGCCGGCACCAGCGGGCCGGACGGCACCGCGGTCGAGTACGCCTGGGACTTCGACGGCAACGGCAGCGTCGACTCCACCGCCGCCAACCCCAGCCACACCTACAGCACACCGGGGCGCTTCACCGCCCGGCTCACGGTCACCGCCACCAACGGGCAGACCGCCGTCGCCGTACAGGAGATCACGGTCGGCAACACTCGGCCGACGGTGACCCTCAGCGTCCCCGACGGGGCCTTCTTCGACTTCGGTGACCGCATTCCCTACACCGTGACGGTCACCGACCCCGAGGAAAACAGCATCGACTGTTCGAAGGTGGTCGTGCAGACCCAGCTCGGCCACGACTCGCACACCCACCCGCTGGACAACTACATCGGATGCACCGGGGTCGCGGTCACCGAGAGCAACGGCGGTGACGGGCACGGCCCGGGACAGAACCTGTACACCGTGCTCACCGCGCAGTACACCGACGGCGGGGCGGCCGGAGCACCGGCGCTGGTCGGCTCGACCCGGGCGGAGCTGCAGACCAAGCGCAAGGAGGCCGAACACTTCGACGGCCAGAGCGGCGTCCAGGTGATCGACCGGGCCACCGCGAGCGCCGGCAAGCGCATCGGTGACATGGACAACGGCGACTGGATCAACTTCGGCCCGGTCAACCTGCGCGACATCGACTCGGTCACCTTCGGCGTCGCCTCGGGCAGCAGCGGCGGCGACATTGAGATCAGGGCCGACTCCCCCACCGGCGAACTCCTGGGCCGGGCCACCGTCGGCGGCACCGGCGGCTGGGACAACCTCGTGTCACCCACCGTCGAGCTCACCGATCCGGGCCGGACGGTCACGCTCTATCTGGTCTTCGTCAACCCGAACCAGACGGGCGGCACCCCCGACCTGATGGCGCTGGACTGGCTGCGCTTCAACGGCGCCGGGGTGCGCGAACAGACCGACGCCACGGTGTCGGCCTCGGCCACACCCACCACGGGCACCGGGCCGCTGCAGGTGGCCTTCACCGGCACCGCCGCACCGGCGGCCGGGCGCACCATCACGGACCACGCGTGGGACTTCGGCGACAACGCGGCGACCGTGCACGGCGCGTCCGCCAGTCACACGTACGCCCGCAAGGGCACCTACACCGCTCGGCTGACCGTCACCGACAGCCTCGGGGCGACCATGTCCTCGATCGTGGTCGTCACGGTGCGCTGAGCGTCCGGAGCGGGTGGCGGGGTGGGACGGCACCCCGCCACCACCGGCCCGGCACCGCCGCCGTCCCTGTCGCGAAGGCCTGTCGGCCTACCACCTGACCAGTCTGAATTCCTCCGCTACCTGGGAGACGACATGCATGCCAACTCCGCCCGCCCGCCCCACACCCGATCGAGACGAGCACGTCACCTGCTTGCCGCGTCGCTCGCCGCGGCCCTCCTGCCGTTCACACCGACTCCGGCGGCGGCCGCCGAAACAGCGACCGACGCCACCAGCGCCCAGGTGACCGAGCAGGTGACCGCGGACCGCTGCCCGTGGGGATACCTCACCTCAGCCACGGTCTTCTTCGGCCGGGGCGCCGACTCGGGCGTACCGAACCGCGACCTCGGCGACGGGTGCACGATCATGGACACCGTCTGGGCCGAGGCGCCGTTCGCCAACCACGGCAGCTTCGTGAGCCTGGTCAGCCGGCTCGCCAACGAGCTCAGGCAGACCGCGATCCTCACGCCCGAGGAGAGCAGCAGCATCGTACGGGCGGCGGCCGACTCCGAGATCGGCAAGCCGCAGCCCGCCACCGGAACCCGCGCGGTACCCGACGAGCGGATCGGCCTCGTCCTCTACACGGTGCGGGCCACCATGCCGACCGCGCCCGACGCCACCCTGGCCGCGCTCGCCGCCTGCGGCTACCGCAACGCGGAACCCTCCGGCGCGGTGAACAACTTCTACGGCAAGACGGCCACGGCGCTGGCACCCCTGGTCGCCGACGCGGGTCTGTCGGCGCCGTCGATCGGGATCGGCCTCGGCGACCTCAGAAACAACATCGACGGCGTCATCGCCAACGCCAAGGCGTTCGGCGCCAAGTACGTCCGGATCTCAGGTTCGGCCTCCTGGAAGCTCAACGACTACGCCGAGGTCGCGGCAACCCTCAACGCCGTCGGCGCGCGACTCAAGCAGGAAGGCATCACGGTCGCCTACCACAACCACGGATTCGAGTTCACCGCCCAGGACGGCACGCGCGGCTACGACGTGCTGGTGCGCGAGACCGACCCGAACCTGGTGGCGATGGAGCTGGACCTGTACTGGGCGAGCAGCGTCGGCGCCGACCCGGTGGACCTGATCACGCAGTACCCGGGCCGGTTCTCGCTGTTCCACGTCAAGGACATGGCCGCCGACGGGTCGTTCGCCGACGTGGGCGAGGGCACCATCGACTTCGCCCGCATCTTCGCCTACAGCGAGATGGCCGGCACCGACTACTACTTCACCGAGAACGACAGCCCGCGCCCGGACGGCGTCTCGTCCGCCTGCGACAGCTACGCCAACCTCCGCGCCCTGCGCTACTGACATACGTCGCCGGCCCGCGACACCCGCGGGCCGGCGACGTCGTCCACCGGTTACGACCACATGCCCCTTGCGGCGGCCTCAGCGGCGTAGGTGCCGAAGTCGATCGGGTCGCGTCCCAGGATCCGCCGGACCGTGTCGGTGGGCTCGGCGAGGTATCCGGCGCGCATGCCCGCGAACATGGCGTTGAGCGCCGTTGCGGTAGCCTCCGAATGTCCCTGGGCCAGCAGTTCGGCCCGGTATTCCTTGGGCGTCAGCTCCAGGTAGCGGATGGATCGGCCCGCCGCCTCCGCGATCATCGCCACCGCCGAGCCGAAGGTGAGCGCACGGGGGCCGGACAGCTCGTACACCTGCCCGTGGTGGCCGTCGGAGGTCAGCAGTGCCGCGGCGACGTCGGCGATGTCCTGGGCGTCGATGAACGGCTCCGGCGTGGCGCCCATCGGCAGGGCCAGCCGGCCCTCCACCAGCGGCTGGCGCCACAGGTCCTCGTCGAAGTTCTGGTTGAAGTTGTTCGGGCGGATGATCGTCCACTCCGCCCCGGAGTCCCGCACCGCCTGTTCGGCGGCGAGCATGCCCGGCGCGAAATCCTGGTCGATCCGGTCGATTCCGCGTCCGGAGAGCGCGACGAACCGGCCCACCCCCGCCTTCACCGCCCGCGACACGAAGTCGTCGGCCAGGGCCGGGTCTTCCGGCGCCATGAGGTAGACCGCGGAAGCTTCCGCCACGGCCGGCTGCCAGGTGGTCGGCTGCGCCCAGTCGAATCGCACCTCTCCCGAGCGGGACGCCGCCCGCACCCGCCTGCCCGCCGCCCGCAGCGTGCGCACCAGGCGGCGTCCGGTCTTCCCGGTTCCGCCAAGGACGAGGATCTCATTCGTTGCTGTCGTCATGACCACGAGTCAACCGACCCGACCGCCCTCGGCACATGCCTGGCCGTACGCGGGGCATGTGCGATCGTCCGCGACCTATGGTGAAGCGATGGACCCGTTCGACAGTCTGCTGCGGGGCGTACGCGCGGAGGGCGCCGCCTTCGGCCGGTCGGTGCTGCCGCCGACGTGGGCGTTGCGGTTCACCGACGGCGCGCCGGTGACGCTCTGCATACCCCTGCGGGGCGAGGGTTGGATCCTGCATCCGAAGTGCGACAAACCGCGGCTGGTGCGGGTCGGCGAGGCCGTCGTGGTGCGAGGGCCGGAGCCGTTCGTGTTCTCCACCGAGCCGCGGTCGAGCTTCCGGCCCGGGGAGCTTCGAGACGTCCGCTGCGGCGAATCGCGGGCGGCCGAGCCGCCGGACGCGGACCCGGCCGAGCACATGGTGCTGCTCGCCGGGGCGTACCACGTCCAGGGCCAGGCGCCGCAGCGGCTACTCGGGGTGCTGCCGCCGGTCCTGGTCGTACCCGACGACCACGACTGTTCGTCGCTACGCGACTACCTGGACCACCAGCTCGGCGGGTGCCGCCCGGGTCGGCAGATCGTCCTGGATCGGCTGTTGGACTGGCTGCTGGTGTGCACCATCCGGGACTGGTTCGACCAGCCCGGCGCCGAGGCGCCCCGGTGGTACAGCGCTCTGAGCGACGACACGGTGGGACCGGTGCTGCGCGCCATGCACGACGCGCCGGGCATGCCGTGGACGCTGTCCTCGCTGACAGCTCTGGTCAAAGTGTCCCGCACGACGCTGGCCAAGCGCTTCACCGAACTGGTGGGTGAGCCGCCCCTGACCTACCTGACCGACTGGCGGATGACGCTCGCTGCCGACATGCTGGCGGACTCCACCGCCACGGTCGCCGCCGTGGCGCGCCAGGTCGGCTACGCGGACGCGTTCGGCTTCAGCGCGGCCTTCAAACGGGCCCACGGGGTGAGCCCCAGCGAGCACCGCAAGCTCGCCGGAGGCGCCGCTGCTCACTCCCCCGGTTGACCCGAACCGCCTGTCCTGGCCGTCCAGGCCGGCCCCCACGAGGGCCGGCCTGGACGTGCGGATCAGGCGAGGTCGAACCGGTCGAGGTCCATCACCTTGGCCCACGCGGCGACGAAGTCGTGCACGAACTTCTCCCGCGCGTCGTCACCCGCGTAGACCTCGGCGAGCGCGCGCAGCTCCGAGTTCGAGCCGAAGACGAGGTCGACCCGGCTGCCCGTCCACTTGACCTCGCCAGTGGCGAGGTCACGGCCCTCGAAGGTGTTCGCGTCCTCGGACGTCGGCTGCCACGCCGTGCCCAGGTCGAGCAGGTTGACGAAGAAGTCGTTGGTCAGCGACCCGGGGGCCGCGGTGAGGACGCCCAGCGGCGACTGCTGGTAGTTGGCACCGAGGACGCGCAGACCGCCGACGAGGACCGTCATCTCGGGCGCGCTCAGGGTCAGCAGGTTCGCCTTGTCGATCAGCAGGAACTCCGCCGGCAGGTGGTTACCCTTGCCGACGTAGTTGCGGAACCCGTCCACCGTCGGCTCGAGCGCGGCGAAGGACTCCACGTCGGTCTGCTCCTGCGACGCGTCGGTACGCCCCGGCGTGAAGGGGACCTCGACGGCGTAGCCGGCGTTCCGGGCGGCCTGCTCGACACCGACCCCACCGGCCAGCACGATCAGGTCGGCCAGGGAGACCCTCTTGCCGCCGGTCTGGGCGGCGTTGAACGCCTCCTGGATCTTCTCCAGGGTGTGCAGCACCGGCGCCAGCTCGTCGGGGTTGTTGACCTCCCAGCCGATCTGCGGCTCGAGGCGGATACGCGCCCCGTTGGCGCCGCCGCGCTTGTCGCTGCCGCGGAACGTCGACGCCGACGCCCACGCGGTGGAGACCAGCTGGGCGACCGTCAGGCCCGAGGCGACGATCTGGCCCTTGAGGGTGGCGACGTCCTCGGCGTCGACGAGCTCGTGCGTCACCGGCGGCAACGGGTCCTGCCACAGCAGGGTCTCGGTCGGGACCTCCGGGCCGAGGTAGCGGGCGATCGGACCCATGTCGCGGTGGGTCAGCTTGAACCAGGCCCGGGCGAACGCGTCCGCGAACTCGGCCGGGTTCGCCAGGAAGCGCCGCGAGATCTGCTCGTAGATCGGGTCGAACCGGAGCGCGAGGTCGCTCGTGAGCATCCGCGGTTCGCGGCGCTTCGACGGATCGTGCGCCTCGGGGACCATGTCGGCGCCCGCGCCGTTCTTGGGCCGCCACTGGTGCGCGCCGGCCGGCGACTGCATCAGCTCCCACTCGTAGGCGAAGAGGATGTGGAAGAACTCGTTGTCCCACCGGGTCGGGTGGTAGGTCCAGGTGACCTCGATCCCGCTGGTGATGGTGTCGGCGCCCTTGCCGGTGCCGAAGCTGTTCTTCCAGCCCAGGCCCTGCTCCTCGAGCGGGGCGCCCTCGGGCTCGGGGCCGACGTGGTCGGCGGGGCCCGCACCGTGGGTCTTGCCGAAGGTGTGACCGCCGGCGATCAGCGCGACCGTCTCCTCGTCGTTCATCGCCATCCGGCGGAACGTCTCGCGGATGTCGCGGGCCGAGGCGATCGGGTCCGGGTTGCCGTTCGGGCCCTCCGGGTTGACGTAGATGAGGCCCATCTGGACCGCGGCGAGCGGGTTCTCCAGGTCCCGGTCGCCGGTGTAGCGCTGGTCACCGAGCCAGGTGGTCTCCGGGCCCCAGTAGACGTCCTCGTCGGGCTCCCAGACGTCCTCGCGGCCACCGGCGAAGCCGAAGGTCTTGAAGCCCATCGACTCCAGGGCCACGTTGCCGGCGAGGATCATGAGGTCGGCCCAGGACAGGCTCTGGCCGTACTTCTTCTTCACCGGCCACAGCAGGCGGCGAGCCTTGTCGAGATTCCCGTTGTCCGGCCAGCTGTTGAGCGGCGCGAAGCGCTGCTGCCCGGCACCGGCGCCGCCGCGGCCGTCGCTGATGCGGTAGGTGCCCGCGCTGTGCCACGCCATCCGGATCATGAACGGGCCGTAGTGGCCGAAGTCGGCCGGCCACCAGTCCTGCGAGGTGGTCAGGACCTCCGCGATGTCCCGCTTCACGGCGGCGAGGTCGAGAGCCTGGAACGCCTCGGCGTAGTTGAACTGCTCGCCGAGGGGGTTGGCCACGGCGGGGTTCTTGGCGAGGATCTTCAGGTTGAGCCGGTTCGGCCACCAACCGCGGTTGCCGCCGCCCTGGGTCGGGTGCGGGGCGCGTCCATGGGCGACGGGGCAGCGAGACTCGCTGCCCGCTTCCGCGTCGTGGACGACGGCGTCGTGGTTCTCGGACATCAGGTTCCTTCCGTGACTGGCGGATCAGAGGGAATCAGGAATTGCCGGCGGTGGAGCAGTCGGGGCACAGGCCCCAGTAGACGACCTCGGCCTCGTCGATCGAGAAGCCGCGGCCGTCGGACGCGGTCAGGCAGGGTGCCGCACCGACGGCGCAGTCGACGTCGGCGATGAGCCCGCATGACCGGCACACGACGTGGTGGTGGTTGTCCCCGACCCGCGACTCGTAGCGAGCCACGGAGCCGGATGGCTCGATGCGCCGCACCAGGCCCGCGGCCGTCAGCGCGTGCAGGACGTCGTACACGGCCTGGCGGGACACCCCGGGGAGCTCCCGGCGTACGGCACCGATGATCGAGTCCGTGTCGGCGTGCGGGTGCGCGTGCACCGCGTTCAGCACCGCCACCCGAGGACGGGTCACGCGCAACGCGGCCTCGCGCAGCATCTGCTGGAAGTCCAGGCTGGTGACCACGCCACGCAGTCTGGTCCGTTTTCTGGAATGAGTCAAGAATATCCGGGCAACATCACCGTGAGTGCGATCTCAGTCACGCACCACCACCGAGGGGTCCACCGCCATCGTCGGCTCATGCCGGCCGCCCACCGAACGCCCAGCCGTGCACCTCGATGTCGGCGTACCGGTCCGGGGTCAGGACCGCACGCGCCGCGTCCGGATCCGACGCCCGGAGCAGCACCGCGGTACCCAGCCAGGTGGCGCCGTCGTCGGACAGCAACGGCCCGTACGCGATCAGCTCGTCCCGGTCGGGCGGCACGGTGATGTCGGCGGCCGGCCCGGCGCCGAGGCCGAGCACCAGATACCGGTTGCCCCCGGTCCGGCCTCCGGGGAAGTCCCACATGGTGCGCCCCAGCATGTTGCGCCACCGGCGCAGCAGCACGTCCCGGTACGCACCGGCCTGATAGTTGGGCTCGTCGAAGGCGAACGCCCGGGCGGCGGCGGAGTCCGGCAGGTCGACGATGTGCACGCTGCCGGTGGGCGTGGCACCGTCGTCGGCGAAGGTCGGGCCCCGGGCGATCATCTCCGCCGCGTACCGGTCCATGTAGGACCAGTGCTCCTGCAGCAGCTCGCGGCGCAGGACCGCGGAGCCGGGCCGGTCACGGTGATAGCAGAAGAACTCCATGCCCCAGATCTTGACCGCACTACCGCAGGCGGCGCAGCACCCGCCCGGCAGGCGGTCGGTGGTGACAGACCCGGACTGGCGGGAGTCGAGCGAACGCGGAGGCCGTCTTGGCCCGCCTGGCCGGCCTCGACCCCGTCGCGGTCCTGCCCGCGCCGGTGCCCTGACCCGGCCGCCCGACGCGCACGGCGGTCGATCCTTTCCCCCGGGGCGTCCGAGTGGCGATACTGGCGCCGCGGGCCCACGACGGTCGGGGGCACGATGTCGTCCGCAACGGCATCCTGCTGGCCAGCGTCGCCGCCGCGCTCGTGGCCATCGCCCTCGGGGCGGCGTACCCGCCGGCGCCGGCCGGCGCGGCCGTCGCCCTGGCGGCCGGGGCGGTGGGCGCGCGCTCATCCTGATCCGTCTGGACGACCTACTGGAGCTGTTCCTGCCGGTCAGCAGCACCCCGCCGATCGCGCCCAGCCGCCGCGATCCCTGACCGGGGCCGCCGGGATCCCGCCCCACCATGGTGGCCGTTCCGCGTGGTGGCGAACACCGCCCAGGCCACGGACGGCACGAAGGGCCGGTGGTCCGCGAGGGGCGGCGAGGCCGACGTGGCCGGGCGGCGGGGTTACCGGCCGTTCTCGTCGCCGGTGGCTGTTTCGCGGACCAGGCGGTTGGCGTCCTGTGGGCTGGCGCCGGTGGCGCGCAGCAGGTCGCTGGCGGCGCTGCGGATCTGCACGACAACGGTCTCGCCGAACTCCCGCGCCTGGGCGCGGTCCGCTTGTCCGGCCAGCCGTGCGGCTTCGAGCACGGACTGCCGGGTCTGTCCGGACGCCCGGCCGGTGGTGCAGTCGCCGTGCAGATACGTGAGCGCGTCACCCAGGGCCGTGACGGCCTGATGCAAGGACGGCGGGACCGGTTCGTGATATTCGAGCAGAGTAACGACGCGGCGGGCCATCACCCGGACGTTGGTGGTGAAGGCACGGAGTTGGTCGGCGGCGGCCCGGTACTGCTGGTAGCGGCTGCGCCGGTGGCGCCACCACGGCGCGATGCTCACCATTTCCTCGGCCCCCCGCAGGGCTTCGTCGAAGTGCTTGGCGTCGGCAGCAACGCCGTTGAAGCTGTCCAGCGCTCGCACGGCCAGGTCCCGGTCACCGGCTGCCAGCGCCTGGGCGGTGGTGTGGATGGCCGCGGCGAGATCGGTGAAGAACGGCCTGGCGGCGCGACGGACACCCCGCAACGGGTCGAAGGGCAGGAGCAGCGCCACGGCGAGGAAGCCCATCGACGCACCCACGGCGGCATCGAGGATGCGGGGCAGCTCGAGGCTGCGTTGACTGCCGGACAGGGTGGCGAACAGTGTCGCAGTGGCACCGGCCTGACTGACCAGGGCACCACTGCGGCCGGCGACCAACAGGGCGAGGGCGATGGAACCGGAGACAACTACTGCGATCTGCCACGCGCCGCTGCCGACGAGATACAGCAGGGCGTCGGCCACCGTGATGCCCAGACCGACCCCGATGAGGAGTTCCACCGTCTGTCTGGTGCGTTGTCCCGTGGCGGAGGCGATGGTGGCGAGAGCGGCCGCGGGCGCGAAGACCGGCGCGTTGCGGCCGAGGAAGTCGGTGGCGATGATCCAGGCCCCCGCCGTGGCGAGCCCAGCCTGCACGGAGATCAACGCAATGGGCGCCAGCTGCCGGGTAGCGAGAAATTGCCGTACGGCCGGCAGCGGCCATACGCGGCCGGGATGCCCCGCCGGACGGCTGGGACGCCGGCCGGGGGCACCCGGATTAGCCATGCGACGGCTTTCCCACTCTCCGCGGAACTAGTCATGGGACACCAAGATGCGCGAAGAGCGTTCGGTGTCTAAGCCGGTGCGGCCGCCTGCCTGCTCAGCCGTGCTCGCCGCGCACCCGCTGTCGAGCGGCGAGGAACGCGCCGACCGGATCGCTCGAGTGGTACTGCCACGGCCACTCCGTCACGAGGTCGCCGATCACCTCGAACTGCGCGACCGCCGAGGGGAGGTCACCGGCCATGGCGAAGCCCATCGCGAACAGGTTGTGCACGACCGGCCAACCCGGTCGACGCTGGTAGTCGGGATGCCGTACCGACTGGTCGGCTGCGGCGTTGAGCTCAGCGACCACCGCCGCCGCACCGATGTACTCGGCGTCCTCCCCCACCGGAAGATCGAGCCACATCTCCAGGTGCGCGATCGGGACGAGCTGCCCCAGCGTGGACCCCGCGGGAGCCTTCGCCGCCGCACTCCGGGCGAACTCGAACATCTCCTCGTGGCTGCCGAACCACTTCCGGCACCGGTACTGCAGCATGTGCTCGTGGGCGATCCGGTGCCACGGATGCCGGTCGGTCACCGCGTCAAAGCGTCGTTGCGCCTCGTCCCGGTCGACCTGCCGGCCACGCGCCGACGTGACGAGGAAGGTGCGGGCCGTGGTGTCGTCCCGGTCCCGGTCGGCCACCTCGTCGAGGCAGTTCTCGGCGAGCGTGAGTCGCTTCCGGAACTCTCGGAACTGCTCCTGCCGGGTCTGCGACGCCCGGGCGCCACCCCGCGCCTCCCACGCCCAGTAGACCGCGTGCACGCCACGCACCAGCAGCGGAAGGGTCGAACGCGGCTCGGCGTCGATCCACTCACCGATCCAGTCCTGCACGCCGGACACGTTCCCCGCGACACCCAGGTAGTACGCGTGGTCGTCCGGGTCGGTGATCGGGGTGAGCAGATCCCGGGCGGTGGGCCAGTCCCGCTGCTGCAACGCGGCGCGGAGCGCGGCGGCGGTCGGATCGCCCATGGCCGGGTCGATCGACAGCGTGGCGGGTGTGGCAGCCGGCCTCGCGCTACGCCGGAATGGCCACATGTCCCGTTCCTTTCCCCGTGATCTCGCGCAGATCATAGGGGCCTCGGTGATCCACCGGAAGCGGCGCTGTCGATCGAGCGCCCTGCCGACGGGCCGGGCCCGCGCCGAGTGATCGGCGCGGGCCCGGGTGATCTCAGTTGTCGGTCAACACTTGGTGGGTCGGAGGGCGAAGTCGATGCGCCGTCGCGGTGGAGTCCGCACGCGGCGTCGGTTACTCCCTGGTGGACGCCAACTCCCATAGTCGCCACTGCCGGCCCCGGGGAGTTGAGCACACTGGCCGGGCGGCGGATCATCCGCAGTGATCAGTCCTCGGGCCACCCGGCAGGATTGCAGACGGACTCCCGTGAGATACCCGAGCCGGTCTCGGGCCACGCCCCGAAGCACTCCTCGTACAGGTGGGCGAAGAGGTAACAGAGTCCCTCGCAGTCGGCGTCGAGCACGGCCATCGCCGGATTCGCCTGGACCGCCTCGTAGAACTGGCGGCCCATCGCCACGATGAACCCGCGGGCGTACAGGAAACCGTCGTCGGAGCCGTCCGTCACCTCCTGGATGTCGGCGCGGTCGATGTCGTACAGCTTCCGCTCGACGACCCGGTCGAGGTCGACCAACTCCGGGCCCGAAAGCTCGGCGCACAGCTCACGTAGCTCGCCCAGGAACGGGTCGAGCCACTTGTCGATCGCGTAAAGCCCGTCCCCGTCCTCCACGTCGTCGTCCGCCGGGTCCCGGTCGAGCAGGGCGCGGCGCAGCACCGCCGGCTCCGGGCCGAGTCGGGCCCACGCCTCCTCCACGAGCGCCCAGAAGCGGGACTCTTCCTCAGCCGTCGGCAGCCGCGGCGGAGCCGCGAGATCGGTGTCGGTCACGGGCGCAGGTTAGTGGAGCCCACCGACAAGCAGCGGGCCCGGACGAGGCCGCGCGGTCGAAAGTCGCTTGCCGCGCCCCGGCGGGCTCCGGGAGGGTGGGCGCCATGACGTTCTGACGGACCGCACCCGCTGATCCCAGGTTCCACGGCACCGATCGGTGCCGTCCTGGCCGTCCGCCCATACCTTTCCGTTAAGAAGCGAGCGTCTTTGTCTCAGCACCCCTCGCGGCGGGAGTCCGTGCCGCCGTCCACTCCGGCCACCATCACCGTGTTCGCCTCTCCCACCAGCTGGATCGAGTCCGGCGCCGTCGCGCAGTGCCATCAGGTGGCCGCCCTCGACGGCATGATCCACGTCGCCGCCATGCCGGACCTGCACCCGGGCAAGGGCGCCCCCATCGGCGCCGCGATGGCGTCGACCGTGCTGTACCCGTTCCTGGTGGGCTCCGACATCGGGTGCGGAATCGCCGTGTTCCCGATCAAGCTCAAGCGCCCCGCACCCGAGAAGCTCGCCGCCCGGTTCCCCGATCTCGACCGCGCCCTGGACCCTCAACGGGGCGCCGACGACCCCGCCTGGGCCGTCGTGGCCGGCGAGGTTCCCGCCGGCCACCTCGAGGGACTCGGCACGGTCGGCCGGGGTAACCACTTCGTCGAGCTGGCACGCATCGGCACCGTCTTCGACCCGGGTCACGCGAACCGTCTCGGGCTCGACGCCGGCGACCTCGTACTCGTCGTCCACAGCGGCTCCCGGGGACTCGGCGAACGGATCCTGCGGGCGCACACCGAGGTCCACGGCGCTGGCCCCGCCCCTGACCCCGCCGCCTACCTGGCCCTGCACGACCAGGCCGTACGCTGGGGCTCGCTCAACCGGCGGCTGTTGGCGGCCCGGGTCGCGCACGCGCTGGGGACCGAGCCCAGCGAACCGATCCTCGACCAGTGCCACAACCTGGTCGAAATCCGCGACGGGGTCTACCTGCACCGCAAGGGCGCGGCGCCGGGCGACGGCCGCGACGTGCTCATCGCCGGCACCCGCGGCACCCCGTCCTACCTCGTGGCCGCCCACGCCGGCCCGGACGCCAACCACTCCGTGGCCCACGGCGCGGGCCGCAAGATGTCCCGCGCCGACGCGCTGCGCCGGGGCCGCGCCAAGCACACCGTGGCGGAACTGCGCCGCACGCCGGTGGGGTCGCTGGTGGTGTGCGGCGACCGCCAACTGCTGTTCGAGGAGGCACCCACCGCCTACAAACGCATCGAGCAGGTGATCAACGATCTCGTCGACCACCACCTGGCCACCCCGGTGGCGACCACGATCCCGCTGGTCACCTACAAGACGCCCGACGTCGGGGCCACGCCGCGACCGGACCGCCGGGACAACCGCCGCAGGCATGGCCGGCCGTGAGTGTGCACCTGCTCATGTCCGCCGGGCGCGGCCCGCAGGAGTGCGCCTGGGCGCTGGCCCGGCTGCTGTCCCGTCTGGAGGCCGACGCCACCCGGCACGCGCTGACCACCCGCCGGATCCGGACCGTGCCCGGTGACCGGCCCGACACCTACCGGTCCGTCCTGGTACGCATCGCCGGCGCCCGCGCCGAGAGGTTCGCCGCCTCGTGGACCGGAACCCTGTGCTGGCAGGCGCCCAGCCCCTACCGGACGAGCGCCGGCCGGAAGAACTGGTACGTCATCGCCCGGCCCTGCCAGGTCGACACCCCGACCACGACGTTCACCGAAGCGGACGTCGACATCGTCGCCTGCCGCACCGGCGGCCCGGGTGGCCAGCACCGGAACAAGGCCAGCACGGCCGTACGGGCGACTCACCGTCCCTCGGGTGTCGTCGTCGTGGTCGACACCGAGCGCCAGTTCGTCCTCAACCGCCGCATCGCCATGCAACTGCTGCGGCAACGCATCGAGCACGGCGACGAGGAGGCACGCCGCGCCCTCACCACCGACCGATGGCGCATCCACGACGAACTCGTTCGCGGCAATCCCACCCGCATCGAACGCCCGAAGCCGTCATGACAGGACAGCCGGAGGCGGGTCGCTTCAGCCGGGCGGCTCGAACGCCACGACCAGCGAGGTCGCGGCCCAGTCGGAGAGCGGCTCGCCCTCCCGCCAGCCCTGGTACTTCGCGGCCAACAGGCGCCGAGCCACCGCCTCCTCTGCCGGGGCGGCCACGAACCGGGCCATCACGGCGGCCGTCCCGGGCAGATCTGCGTGCAGTTCGCGGGGACCACCGAGGCGCAACCGGGCGCTCGGCTCCCGCCGCAGGTTGCGTACCCAGTCGGCGCCGTCACCGTCGCCGGACAGCACATACCGAACGCCCTGGTGCTCCGCGTACCAGATCTCGATCGTGTGGGGGCGACCGCTGCGCCGGCCGACGGTGGTCAGGTAGGCGAATTCGTGGACGGGCACGAGGCGACCCTATCGGCCCGCGGCGGCCACCGCGCGCACCTGCACGACGGCCCACCGCGGGCCCCGCGTCAGCCAGGGAGCGCCGCCGACCGCGACCGCCATTCCCGGGCCAACATCGCGAACACGAGCTGGTCGGCCCACTCGCCGCGGAACAGGTAGCTCTCGACATGCCGCGCCTCGCACCGCATGCCCAGCCGGGTCATCAGCCGGGCCGACGCCCCGTTGCCGGCATGGCACCGGCCGTAGACGCGATGCAGGCCGAACTCCTCGAAGCCCCAGCCCAGCAGCGCCGCCGCGGCCTCGGTGGCCAGCCCCCGGCCGGAGAACTCCGGGTTGAAGACGTACCCGATCTCGGCGGTCCGGTCGGCCTCGCTCCGCCAGACCAGCTCGACGGTGCCGGTCACCCGCCCGTCCGCCGCGGCGGCCAGGGTCAGGACGTCGCCCTCGACACGCAGCCCGTCCTCGCGGGCCATCGCCGCCACCGACTCCCGCGACTGCTCGCGGGTACGCGGCTCGCCGCCGAGCAGCCAGCGGCACACGTCGGGCCGGCGCTGGTACGCGCACACGTCGTCAAGGTCGTCTGGGGTGACCGGCCGGAGGGTGAGCCGGCGGGTGCGGATCGGGGTGAACACGGCCGGAGCGTACCGGGACGGGCCTGTTCGGTCCGGGAAATTTTTCGCTCGGGGCCGGCCCGGTCACCCCGCCGTACGCCGGCCTCCAGGCATCGGTCGGCATGCCATGACACGTTGTGGGCCAGAAAAGGTTCCGGTACCTTTTCGATAGATTTCCTTCGATCAACTCATGGTGGGGCGGGAGACGATCCCGGTTGGCGCGGCCTCCGGGCGGCCGCGCAGCGAGCCGACCACCGTGGCGGGCAGTGATCGAAGAGTCCTCCTCATCCGCACGGCTATGGAAAGGCTTTCTGATGCACAAGGTGCTCGCCCGCGGCAGCGGGAGCTCGACGGCCCGGTCCCGCCCGCATACCGCCCTGGCGTTGGCGGCGGCTGGTGTCGCGGTGTTCGCCGCCACGGTGGTGGTGACCGCCACGGCCAGCGCCGGCACGACCCTGGGGACCTCGGCGGCCGAGCAGGGCCGCTACTTCGGCGCCGCGGTGGCGGCGAACAAGCTGTCGGACGCCACGTACGTCGGCATCCTGAACCGCGAGTTCAACATGGTCACCCCCGAGAACGAGATGAAGTGGGACGCCACCGAACCGTCCCAGGGCCAGTTCACCTACACCAACGCCGACCGCATCGTCAGCCACGCCCAGACCAACGGCATGCGGGTACGCGGCCACGCCCTGGCGTGGCACTCGCAGCAGCCCGGCTGGGCGCAGAACATGAGCGGCAGCGCACTGCGCCAGGCGCTGGTCAACCACATCACCCAGGTCGCCACCCACTACCGTGGCAAGATCTACGCCTGGGACGTGGTCAACGAGGCCTTCGCCGACGGCGGCAGCGGCGGCCGCCGGGACTCGAACCTGCAGCGCACGGGCAACGACTGGATCGAGGCTGCCTTCCGCACCGCCCGAGCCGCCGACCCCGGCGCCAAGCTCTGCTACAACGACTACAACACCGACGGGCAGAACGCGAAGTCCAACGCCGTCTACGCGATGGTGCAGGACTTCAAGGCCCGCGGCGTGCCAATCGACTGCGTCGGTTTCCAGTCCCATTTCAACAGCGCCTCCCCGGTACCCGGTGACTACCAGGCCAACCTGCAGCGGTTCGCCAACCTCGGCGTCGACGTGCAGATCACCGAACTGGACATCGAGGGCTCCGGCACCGTCCAGGCCGACAGCTACGGTCGGGTCGTCCGGGCCTGCCTGGCCGTGCCCCGCTGTACCGGCATCACCGTCTGGGGCATCCGGGACACCGACTCGTGGCGGGCCAGCGGCACCCCGCTGCTCTTCGACGGCAGCGGCAACAAGAAGCCCGCGTACACCGCGGTCCTCAACGCCCTGAACGGCGGCTCCACCCCGCCACCGACCACCACTGCCCCGACCACGACCCCGCCGACCAGCCCGCCGCCCTCGGGCAGCGGCTGCACCGCCACCCTGACCCTCAGCCAGTGGCAGGGCGGCTTCGTCACCTACGTCCGCGTCACGGCCGGTGCGACCCCGCTCAACGGGTGGACCGTCGGGCTCACCCTGCCGGGCGGCGCGACGATCACCAACACCTGGAACGCCCAGCCCAGCGGCACATCCGGTGCCGTGACCTTCCGCAACCTCAGCTACAACGGCCAGGTCGGTGCCGGAGCCAGCACCGAGTTCGGCTTCCAGGGTGTCGGCACCGGACCCTCCGGCAGCGCCACCTGCACCGCTGCCTGACAGAGCGCGGCCCGGCGCGGAAGATCCCGCGCCGGGCCGTACCTGTGAGCCGCCGGCCTGACCGCGGGGCGTCGGCCCGATCCCCACCGCGGGCCGTCACTTCCGTCAACCGCACGGTGACGTTCCGGGCCATTACGCTGTCCGGGATGAGCGATCAAGGTTGGTTGGCGGACACCCGGACCTCCTACGACACCGTCGCGGTCAGCTATGCCGACCAGGTACGCGACGCTTTCGCCCGCTCGCCCTACCTACGCGGGAGCCTGGCGGTGTTCGCCGACCTGATCCACACCGCCGGTGGCGGACCGGTCGTTGACGTGGGCTGCGGACCCGGACACATCACCGCCCACCTGCACACGTTGGGCATCGACGCCTTCGGCATCGACCTCTCACCCGGAATGGTCGACGTGGCCCGGCGTGACCACCCCGGCCTGCGGTTCGAGGTCGGCTCGATGACGGACCTGCGCCTCGCCGACACATCCGTCGCCGGTCTGCTCGCCTGCTGGTCGCTGATCCACGTTCCCGACGACGCGGTCCCCGTCACCCTCGGCCACTTCCGGCGGGCGCTGCGCCCCGGCGGACCACTGCTGCTCGGCTTCCACGTCGGCGACGGTTCGCGGCTGAAGACGCGGGGCTACGGTGGCCACCCGATGAACGTCCACGTTCACCGCCGCCAACCCGATCAGGTGGCCGCCTGGCTGCGCGACGCGGGATTCACGGTCGAGGCCCAGCTGTTGGTCGATCCGGACCAGAGCGTGCCCGGCGCCCTCCTCTTCGCCCGCCGCCAGCCCTAGCCTCGGCCTTTCACGGCGATCGTGATCTTGGATGGGTGGTGAGTCGGTAGATATGGCGAAGTGCCTGCCACGTAAGGAAAACTGCCCGGTGTCGA